>CAZZHJ010000163.1:0-5217 GCA_964653815.1 uncultured Lachnospiraceae bacterium | reverse complement strand
TATCTGCAATATGGGTACAGACTTTATTAAGGAAATAACGGTCGTGGGAGACCACAATAACCGTATTATCAAAATCAATGAGGAAATCTTCCAGCCATGAAATCGCATCCAAGTCCAAATGGTTGGTAGGCTCATCCAAAAGAAGGATATCAGGGTTGCCAAAAAGAGCTTTGGCAAGGAGCACCTTGACCTTCTCGCTGCCGTTTAAGTCGCTCATAGTGGAGTAGTGAAGCTCTGTATTGACTCCCAGACCGTTTAACAGCATGGCGGCATTGGTCTCCGCATCCCATCCGTCCATTTCAGCAAATTCTGCTTCCAGCTCACTGGCACGGATACCGTCTTCGTCGGAGAAATCTTCCTTTGCATAAATGGCGTCTTTTTCCTTCATAATTTCGTATAATCTGGCATTGCCCATAATGACAACATCCATAACCGGATAAGTATCATATTTGAAATGATCCTGCTCCAAAACGGAAAGACGCTGACCGGGGGTAATTACTACATCGCCCTTGGTTGTTTCCAGCTGACCGGAAAGGATTTTTAAGAAAGTGGACTTTCCGGCGCCGTTAGCACCGATTAATCCGTAACAGTTTCCTTCGGTAAATTTAATGTTTACATCTTCAAACAGGGCTTTCTTGCCCAGACGTAAAGTCACATTATTTGCACTAATCATCTTTAAACCCTCTGTTTTCTTATATTTTTACGTTTTAAAATCACTCTTTCTATTATACACAAATGGATAATTTTTTCAATGGAAACGAGATAATGATTTTGGGAGAAATACGCCTGTAAAAATTCCGGCGGCACATTCTTAGATTGTTATTTTAGGGAGAATATAAGGATGGGAGAGTATAAGGGGGAGGAGTAACGAGGACAGATAGTGGGCTTTGGTTAATTAAAAGGATAGGGGCATAAAGTTTGTTTGTTGCGAGGACTGTTGTAAAAGCGTCGGCACTTAGATTGCGTTTTTTGCAATCTTACGTGCCCGTTACGCTTTTACCCAAGCGCAAGCGTGTCCTCAAAACAAATAAACTTTATGCCCCTATCCTTTTAATTAATTAAAGCCCACTATCTGTCCGACCGTCCGACCCTTAAGCCACAACCTTATCTTTCCCCTCGTTTTTGCCTTTGTATAAGTTGTCGTCGGCTATGGAGATCAGCTTTGTAAGAGATAACCCCGGTGTGTACTCTGCAATGCCGAAAGTCATGGTAATACGTATAGTGGTATCCTCCGACTGTATCTTCGATGCCCTGATGACTTTTCGAATGTTCTCTGCAACAGAAGCAGCAACATTGCTTGTGTCATGAATCAGAATCAGGATTTCTTCACCGCCCCAGCGGCAGACTACAGCGTCTTCCGGGATATGGGAACAGATTATATTTGATACATTTACCAGTACGTCGTCACCGACGTTGTGTCCATAAGTGTCATTTACTTTTTTGAAATCATCAATATCGCCGATGATAACTGAAAACAATTTGCCTTTTGTCTTGGTGATATTTATGGCTTCCGTTAAATGGATGTCCATGCTTCGTCTGTTTAAAAGCCCTGTTAAAGGATCCTTGCTGGAAATATCTTTCAAAATCTTGTTCTGGGATTCTAACTGTATTTCATTTCTGCGGATTTCAATGGTAAACAATACGGAGAAATATATCAGCATCAACATGGCCAGTCCACCATTGAGGTTGTAGGCAATGGTCAGATTCTTGTCGTATTTTCTCCATGTGTAAATAGGGGCTATGTAGTCTGATAAAACCCTGACTAAAATAAACACACACATGGCAATAAACGAAAAAAGAAAGGGCTTGGCCGCACTTCTGCCAAATTGTGTAGTGGAATATGACAGATAAAAGGCAACGGGAATCAGAGCCAGAATATAAATCATGTATCCCCATTCCCATCCTGCCAAAAGTGTAGCAAGAGAAGAATGAAACAATATTTCGCAGTAGCTGCATAAATAGGCCGCATAATATTTTTCTTTTGCAGGCAGAACAGTGCCGACGGTCACATAAAAAATAACGGCAAAAATATTATAAATATATAAAATTGTATAATTCAAAGAAAAAAATCTGACGGTTATGGCAACATGAACGCAAGCAAGTGCGTAACATATAAGACGGTATTTTATCTTGTCAGAAAGAACCCGCCTTCCGTTTAACATATCCATCAGATCTCTTATTTGTCGCATAAATGCGTTCATAAAAGCTCCTTAAAGTATTAAATTTAAATAAAATGTTTAAATGGAAATATCGAAATTGGCTCCAATATGCGGATTCACGGATAATTCCATTGAATGATCCAACGATGCAGTAAAAGTAGCAGCCATTTCATCAGACATTTCCAGTGATTTGTCCAACATGGCAATGCCAACACTGTTCATTAAATTTGTTTGCGCCATAGACATAGATAAAGCTGCAATATCCATAGAACATCCCTCCTATATATAATCGCACTAAAATACCATAGAATTAATTATTAGTTCTATTTTATCACATTATTATAAAAATACAACTTAATTATTGATATATTTTCAAAAAATTTATTTTTTTAGAGTTTTAGGATGATTGGTACAATATCCGGTGAAAGAGGGAAAAGCCCTTTCTTTAAGCGGAATTTGCTGGACAAAAAGTATAAAAAAAGATATAATATTTTTAATTGATTGCCCGCCGATGAAAAGGCAGTTGTAAAGAGAGGGATCGGATATGGCATTTGGACTTATACCGTTGGAAAAACGATTAAAAGACAATATTCGGAATTACAGCCTTGACCAGATTTTTGAGATTGGACAGCTGTCACAGTTTATGGAGCATATCCACAAAGTTACGGGAATCAGTATTCTGCTTACGGACAGATATGGGGAAAAGGCGGCCAGTGCAGGTAACTTTCTTGGATTTAAGCCGGATACGGCAAATGCCCCGGGGAAGAAGATCCGTGTGGCGGGCAGGACCATAGCCCATTTATATACCAAAGAGGAAGATATGCAGGATAAGGGCATGGAAGCCCTGGTTGATGATATTGTGGAGCAGCTGACCAGACAGGCGGCAAAGGCCTATGAGGCCGCAGAGTTATCCCTGTATGTGGATGATCTGGAAAAGAAGCTGGAAAAAGAACAATACCAGGTAAAGCACGGGGATAAAACGGATGCCCTGACAGGTGTACTCAACAGTACTTACTTTGATAATAAGCTGCGGGTGCTCGACCGTTCCCAGGTGGTTCCGGTAGCTGTAATTTGTGCAAATATCAACGACTGGAAATATGTCAACGACAATTTCGGGGATGAAGAGAGCGACCGGCTGATACAGGTAGTGGCTTCTTTCCTGAAGTCTGAGGCAAAGCCGGAATATGTAATCGGAAGATGCGGCGGGGATTTTTTCAACATCTTGATTCCCATGGTAGAGGATGGGGAAGCGCAGGAGTACTGCCAGCGTATCCAGCAGAAGTGTCTTGCATTTGAGGATGCACACCTTGCTCCAAGTGTGGCATGTGGCCATGTTATTAAGTATAATGTAGAGCAGAGCCTTTCAGATTTGCTTTCCGATGCGGAATACGAGATGTTTGACAATAAATTTGAGATAAAGAATGCCCCGGGCTATAGGGAGCGTTTGGAGAAAGCCTGATTAGAGAAACAAGAAGCCGGATTCCCCAGGGAATCCGGCTTGATTTGCGTTTGAGGAGTGAGACGATGAAGAGAAAAGCGGTGTTTTTTGATATAGACGGTACACTATATGAAGCAGGTAAGCCGGTGGTGCCTTCTACAGCAAAAGCAATTCAAAAAATAAGGGAAAACGGGCATCTGGCATTTATCTGTACCGGCAGAAGCCGTATCATGGTTCCTGATAACCCGGTTCTGGAAATGGGCTTTGACGGTGTGGTGGCATCCTGCGGTACATATGGGGAATATGAAGGAAGGGAATTGTTCCACTATCCCCTTTCAGAAGCGCAGATTACTCAGATGGTTGCCAATTTCCGCAGATATAACGCCGTGTATATATTAGAAGGAACCGAATATATTTATTATGATGAGGAAATGGTGACAGAAAAAGATCTGGAAGAGGACTGGTATCTTAAACATGCGAAAAACGCCATTCCCCACAATTTTCTGCCCCTAAGGGATGTGAAAAATGTAGGGGCCTGTAAGGCAAGTATCCATGCCAGGAATGATAATCCTGAGGAGTTGTACGGGCTGTTTAGAGAAGAATATGAAGTGCTGGAGCATGTATTTGGTGTGGCAGAGTTTGTGCCAAAGGGATTCTCCAAAGCAAAGGGAATTGAGCTGATGTGCAGGGAACTGCATATAGCTCCGGAGGATACCATTGCGGTGGGCGACAGTGTCAACGATTTGGATATGCTTAAGGCTGCCCATATAGGAATCTGCATGGGAAACGGCAGTGATGCGGCAAAGGAATGTGCGGATTATGTCACGACGGATATGCATGAAGACGGTATTTACCGGGCGATGGAGCATTTTGGGCTGCTTTGATAATTTCGCGGTCAGTGGAATTATTAAATAAGTATTAAATGTGGTGTTTTATGAGTTTGGTAAGAAAAGAGGAGAAAAAAAGAGATAATATATTGAAAATGAGAGGAAATATATGGGTAAACTGGTATAAATAGGTTTGCAACACAGTACGGAAGAATTTAATATATGGGTTGTGGTTAGCACTCGATTTGAAAGAGTGCTAATAAATGAGAAACATAAGAAAATAAATAATATATGATTAAGGAGGCTTTATTTATGAAATTAGCACCACTTGGCGACAGAGTCGTACTGAAACCCTTAGCAGCAGAAGAGACAACCAAATCCGGCATTGTCCTTCCGGGAACTGAGAAGGAAAAACCGCAGCAGGCGGAAGTTGTTGCTGTAGGACCGGGTACTGAAGAAGTAAAGATGGAAGTAAAGGAAGGGGATAAGGTTATTTATTCCAAATATTCCGGAACTGAAATAAAGGATGGCGAGGAAACGGTCATTATTGTGAGTCAGACAGATATTCTGGCGATTATCCGGTAATTTTTTCAGTTACCGAAGCGGCAGAAGAAATATAGACAAGTGAAAAGTCAGTATATTTAGGAGGTTGTAAAAATGGCAAAAGAAATTAAATATGGGGCGGAAGCCCGTGCAGCGTTGGAGTCAGGTGTGAATCAGCTGGCAGATACCGTAAGAGTAACGCTGGGACCCAAAGGAAGAAATGTTGTATTAGATAAATCTTTCGGAGCTC
>CAZZHJ010000162.1:0-5229 GCA_964653815.1 uncultured Lachnospiraceae bacterium | reverse complement strand
GAACAGTATTATGTTCTCTCCAACCAGAATGAGGATGAGCTTATGGTTGGTGCAAGGGAGGATGTGGAGGAGGATGCCAACAAAAAGAATAAGACAGATTTTGTGCTTTGGTTTACCAAGTCAAAGTTTGATGATCAGGAGTTAAAGTGGGAAAGCCCGTGGGGGCTGGGTTATCCCGGCTGGCATATCGAGTGTTCGGCAATCAGTATTAAGCATTTAGGAGAAAAATTAGATATTCATTGCGGCGGTATTGACAATGTATTTCCGCATCATACAAATGAAATTGCCCAGAGTGAGGCATATCTTGGGCATAAGTGGTGTAACTACTGGTTTCATGTGCTTCATTTGAATGACAGTACCGGAAAGATGAGTAAATCAAAAGGGGAATTTCTGACTTTGTCACTGTTAGAGGACAAGGGGTACAGCCCGATGGTATACCGCATGTTCTGCCTGCAGTCCCACTATCGTAAGCCGCTGGTGCTTTCTTATGATGTCCTTGATAATGTCAGGACTGCCTATGAAAAGCTGATCAGGAGAATTTCTTCTTTGAGTAAGGATGGACAGCCGGAGAAGGAAAAGATGGCAGCGTACCGCGATGCATTTTTCCAGGCGTTAGAAAATGATATCAATACCTCCCAGGCATTGACTGTAGTTTATGATGTATTGAAAGCAGAGATAAATGATGTCAGCAAGAGGGTACTGCTGGAGGAATTTGATTCTGTGCTTTCACTGGATTTGACCAAAGAGGCAGAGGAAGAAGAAGTGGATGATACCCTGACGGTTTATGTCGAGGATATGATTGCCCGGAGAAAGGAAGCCCGCAAGGAAAAAGATTTTGCCAGGGCAGATGCGATTCGCGATGAACTGCTGGAGAAAGGGATTGAGATTAAGGATACACGAGAAGGAACAACATGGAGCGTGATATAATGAATTGAAGGGACACTTCCTTTTGTGAAGTGTCCCTTCGCATTTAGTGCCGTTCAGTGCCTGATAGCAGATTATTTAAACGAAGCTTTATATTTTTGCTGCGTTTCCATAATTTTTTTCGCTTCTGCAGCAGGGGTAGGGTAATATCCCTTTGCAGAGGTGAGATGAAAGACATCATCCTGAATGTCATGCTCGTCTTTAAGAATGTTAAGCATAGAATTACGAACACTTTCATGGGTACATTCATTGGAGAAAGTGTTGTAATTTGTGGTTGAGAATTTTGCTGTTGTCAGGGCATCGTGTAAAATTTCCTTTTCTGAATACATAGTTTACCTCATTTCTGCGCTGCCTCCTGTAATCATGGAATATTTGCGCCAGACAGCGCGAAAGCGCAAATCATTCAGTCTGACTTATCCTAATAAGGAATAGATCTGGTCAAAATGTTTCTGGTGTCTTTGTGCAATTTCTTCCATTTTTGCACTCACTTCATTATCCTGTGACTGCCTGGCAAGCATCTGATACTTCTTAACCAGAAGTTCTTCCTCAGCCAGAGATTCATTGATACAAGAGAGTTCCTTTTCTGATAATTGTGCCATGTTTTACCTCATTTCTTTTTACCGTTTTTTTGTTACAGAGATAGTATGTCTCATTTTTAAAATAATATGACACAGGATGAGTTTTTTTAAAAAGAAATATCGCAATGCTGTTAGAACGTGATATAATAGTCCTTGGTTTTCATATAAAATATTACAAAATCAAGTTTATCATCATACAATATTAAGGGGGACGAGTACATGAAGTATAATGTAAAGTCGTTAAAGGCAGAGGAATTTATAAATCATCAGGAGATAATGGACTGTCTTGATTATGCAAAAAAGAATAAGGATAATCGGGAGCTTGCGTTTGAGATTCTGGAAAAGGCAAAAAAGGCAAAGGGGATTAGCCATAAGGAGGCCGCTGTGTTGATGGAATGTGACATTCCGGAGGTCAATGAGACGATTAGGGAACTTGCTGTGGAGATTAAGGAAAAATTTTATGGCAGAAGGATTGTCATGTTTGCGCCGCTGTATTTATCAAACTATTGTGTCAATGGCTGTACCTACTGCCCATATCATCAGAAGAATAAGCATATCCCCCGGATTAAGCTGACTCAGGAGCAGATTCGGGACGAGGTAATTGCGCTGCAGGATATGGGGCATAAACGTCTGGCAATAGAGGCAGGAGAGGACCCGCTCAACAATCCGCTTGAATACATACTGGAAAGTATTGATACCATTTACAGCATTAAGCACAAAAATGGTGCAATACGCCGGGTAAATGTAAATATCGCTGCAACTACAGTTGAGAATTATTCAAAGCTGAAAGATGCAGGAATTGGAACGTACATTCTGTTTCAGGAGACGTACAATAAGGAGTCCTATGAGAAGCTTCATCCAACCGGGCCAAAGCATGATTATGCTTACCATACTGAGGCAATGGACCGCGCAATGCAGGGCGGCATTGATGATGTGGGACTGGGAGTTTTGTTCGGGCTCGAACGGTATCCATATGAATTTGCGGGACTGATTATGCATGCGGAACATTTAGAGGCAGTTCATGGTGTCGGTCCCCATACAATCAGCGTTCCCCGAATCAAGCGTGCCGATGATATTGACCCTGCTGCTTTTGACAATGGAATTGATGACGAAACCTTTGCAAAGATTACTGCCTGTATCCGCCTGGCGGTCCCTTATACCGGCATGATTATTTCTACTCGTGAAAGCCAGGAGGTACGCGACCGTCTGCTGCGTCTGGGCATTTCGCAGGTCAGCGGCGGTTCCCGCACTTCCGTAGGCGGCTACACGGAGAAAAACCGCCCTCACGACACTGAGCAGTTTGACGTTTCCGACCAGCGTTCGCTTGATGAGGTCGTTCGCTGGCTGATGGAAAGAGGGCACATTCCTTCTTTCTGCACGGCCTGCTATCGGGAAGGCAGAACGGGGGACCGTTTTATGAGCCTTTGCAAGAGCGGTCAAATCCTCAACTGTTGCCATCCAAACGCACTTATGACACTGTCGGAATATCTGGAGGATTATGCATCGGAGGAAACCAAACAGGTTGGTTATCGAATGATCGAGGCGGAACTGAAACGAATTCCAAAAGACAAGGTACGTGAAATTGCACGGCTTCATATCGAAGAAATCAAGAACTCCAACCGCCGTGATTTCCGTTTTTAATCGGTTGTGTAATTGCGCAAGAATGGAGGAATACGATGGGAAGCCTTAATGAAGCCCCAAGCAGTGTGCGTCTGCATATTGGTGTTTTTGGAAAAACAAATAGTGGGAAGTCCTCGTTTGTCAATGCCTTTACGGGACAGCAGGTATCAATAACAGCAGATGTAGCAGGGACGACAACGGATCCTGTAAGCAAGCCTATGGAAATTCATCCGCTTGGCGCGTGCGTCATTATTGATACGGCAGGCTTTGACGATGAGAGCATTCTCGGAAAAAGCAGAGTGGAAAAGACAAGACTTGCTGCCGAAAAAAGCGACATTGGTGTCATTCTTTTTGATAATATGGATATAAACGCGGAACTGGAATGGCTTGCGCTTTTGCGAGAAAAAAATACGCCAGTGCTGCCTGTCATTACAAAGTCCGATAGCAGAAAATCTGAGGAAATGCAGCAGCTTTTTGAAGAAGTGAAGAAACGAACGGGAAATGAGCCTGTAGTTGTCAGCGCCGTCACAGGTGATGGCATGGAGCGTGTAAAGGACTCACTTGCACGTCTTGTTCCTGAAAATTTTGACACGCATTTGATTATGGGCAGCCTTGTCCGTGAGGATGATGTGGTCATGCTTGTGATGCCGCAGGATATTCAGGCACCGAAGGGAAGACTAATTCTGCCGCAGGTTCAGACAATCAGGGAGCTGTTGGATAAAAAATGCATTGTAGTCAGTGTTACGGCTGATAAAATGGTGGAAGGATTAAAGTGTCTTGCCTGTCCGCCGAAGCTGATTATTACGGATTCACAGGTGTTTGGCTATGTATATGGGAACAAACCCAAAGAAAGCATGTTGACATCTTTTTCTGTGCTTTTTGCTGCTTATAAGGGGGATTTACCTTATTATATGGAAGGAGCAAAGGCAATTGACGGATTGACGGAACGTTCCAAAGTGCTGATTGCGGAATGTTGTACACATGCGCCGCTCTCGGAGGATATCGGGCGTGTTAAGATTCCGCGTATGCTGCAAAAACGTTTTGGAGAGAATTTGGAGATTATTCACAAGAGCGGCACGGATTTTCCGATGGACTTGTCCCAATATGATTTAGTGATTCAGTGCGGAGCGTGTATGTTTAACCGAAAATATGTTTTGTCCAGAATAGAAAGGGCAAGGTTACAAGGTGTGCCGATGACAAATTATGGTGTGACAATTGCGCATCTGACGGGAATATTGGATAAAGTTGATTTTCTGTTGCCCTAATTCAAAAAATTGTTATAATAATAATGTTCATTATTTTTGTTGTAATATGTTATAGGAGAAAGGTGGTTGTCATTAGCCATCTTTTTTCTTTTGTGTAAATATATAGAAAAGATTTCTTCATCATTCTCAGACACACATCATTTCGTCAGTCAGATTTGTACACCATTTTTGACACCATTTTTTCTTCAAACTACACGCCAGCCTTATACGGAGCAGGATATTCGTTACACCTATAAAAACGATGCTGTATATGCTTTCCTAATGAAAGCTCCCGGTTCTTCGTCAAATAGCCGGTAATACCATCCTTTCGCCAAATGTCATTAAGACGGCGCAGAATGATAAGTGAACTATTATTAATTTATGTTAATTATAGTAGAACGCTGATATTTTTATCCTATATTTTTTACGCTTCCACTCTGGCAGGGGCACACCCCCTGCCAGCCCTGCAAGTTCTAAATCTCCCAAACTATCCTACATACACGCTTCTTTTCCTCATCACTCAATTCAGCAAGCTTTCCCTCTCTGACCAAATACCATACCCACGAATTTGGATTATAATATCTTGTTTTCACAAATTCCTTTTCATCCTTTGACAAATAATCAGGAATATTGCTTTCAATATAAGCTCCATAATCAGCCATAAAATCTGTTCCTGCCTCTGCATCAATTTTAGGAATTATAACATTATCAATAATAGCAGAAAATTCCTTAAATTCCTCTGCCGTAAAATACGGTATTAATATTTTAGGTCTTTCGTTTAAGACCGAAACATAGCCTTTCTCTGCCATCTGTAAGATTAGCTCCTTATCATACTCATTCGGCATAATATCTTCCTTTATAAT
>CAZZHJ010000161.1:0-5231 GCA_964653815.1 uncultured Lachnospiraceae bacterium | reverse complement strand
CGCTTTTCCCATAATAGCACACACCCCTATGTAAACACAAGAAAAAAAAGAACAGTCCCCCTAAGGTTACCTGTTCTTCTTTGAATCTTAATAAACTTATAGTCTGTATATATCCTTATTACTTGCAGTCAGGCTACCAGAATCCCGAGAATAAGCATTACGATATAACCACACCCGGATATAATTCCTATAATACCCGTAACCAGTCCTGCAATGGCCATACCAGGCATCTGTCCCATATTGTCCTTTCTTGAAAGTACCGCCAAAACGATAGCAGCAACTCCGAAAAGCACCGCTGTAACGCCGTAACAGCAACAGGTTACTAAGGAGATTATTCCTAATACCAAAGAAATAATTGCTTTCACATCTGTGGAACCGGACTCTCCGGGCTGTGCATAAATGCTTTCCTGGTAAGGCTGCTGGTAATACTGGTTAGGCTGTCCATAACCGGGCATGCCATACTGATTATTGGCATTGTATGGTCCATTCGCATTATATGAACCATTCATATTATACGGAACGGCAGTATACTGACTACCACCAGAATACTGATTACCAGAATTATATTGATTATTGGCGTCATACTGACCCTCAATATTGTATTGATTGTTGTCGCCAGCCTGAACATCAGTATTATATTGATTGTTGTCGCCAGCCTGACCCTCAGTATTGTACTGATTATTGCCGTCGGACTGACCCTCAGTATTATATTGATTATTGTCATCGGACTGACCAGCGGAATTATATTGATTGTCTCCGTCTTTATCCGCCTGTTCGTCAGGGTTATAATTGATTGTATTGTTATCCATTTTTTCTTTCCAAATTCTGCACTAACCTGGTTTACGATTACATGTACTGCTCAAGACTTGTAGGATCTACAGAAATACCGATTATAATCAGAATCAGATATATAGCGCCCAGAAGAATACCGATGATGGAGCAAACCAGACCTGCAATTGCCATGCCGGGGAACTGTCCCATATTGTCCTTCTTTGCCAATACTGCCATTACAATACCCACAATACCTAAAATGATGCCAACCACACCATAACAGCAGCAGGTTATAATTGAAAGAATACCAAATACCAAAGACAAAATCGCTTTTATATTTGTACCGCCCTGTGGTGCCGGCTGTGAATATGTGGGCTGTGAGTACATAGGCTGTGACTCGAATCCATTGTTCATCATGTTGTTATTATCCATTTTCATTCCCTCCAAAGAATTTCAATTAAATTATAGTGATAAAACACATTATACATGATTTATTCCCATAATTCAACTTCTCATTTTGACTAACTGCAAAAAATATTGTACATTTATAGACAATAGGATTAAATTTGTCAAATATTCTAAAGAGGTGGAACTTCATGTATTATCATGTTCATATAAAAAAGAGGCAGTTTATTGTACTGTCCCTGTGTATGCTTCTGATTCCGGTATTTGCCTTTTTATACACAAAGGCAGCTGATTCTTATCCCATATATTTTCTTCCCTGCGGTTTAAAGACTTTTTTTCATCTTTACTGCCCGGGATGCGGGGGGACCCATGCGGTAGATGCCCTTCTGCATTTGAAGCTTATAGAGTCCTTCTTTTACAACCCTCTTGTTCTGTATATGGCTGCCTGTGTAGTTTATTACTGGGTCAAATTTACAGTTTGCCTAATTAGACAGCATGGAGATGCCAAATTTGATATTTATCTGGGATCTCTCTGGGGACTTTTAATCTTTTTGATTCTATATACTATTGTTCGGAATGTGGCTCTGGTAAATTTTGGGATGGATTATCTCGGAGAACTCAGCCAATATTGGCAATAGGTGTTTGGAAAATATTTTGAAAGAAGTTTCAGAGGAGAAAACATTATGTGGATTGCAGACCAATGGAAAGATTATGAAGTGATAGATACCTGTATGGGCGAAAAATGCGAGAGATGGGGCGATTATATCCTGGTCCGTCCCGATCCCCAGGTAATCTGGGATACAGGCCATGAGCATCCTGCGTGGAAACAAAAAAACGGTCACTACCACCGCAGCAGCAAGGGTGGCGGGGAATGGGAATTTCGCAATCTTCCCGAAGAATGGACCATTGCTTACAGGGAATTAACCTTCCGATTAAAGCCTTTCAGCTTTAAACACACCGGTCTTTTCCCCGAACAGGCAGTAAACTGGGACTGGTGTGCCGAAAAAATCAAAAATGCCGGCAGACCTGTTAAAATCCTGAATCTCTTTGCCTATACCGGCGGCGCTACAATCTCTGCAGCAAAAGCAGGCGCAGCAGTTACCCATGTGGACGCCTCCAAGGGAATGGTTACGTGGGCAAGGGAAAACGCGGCATTGAGCGGTCTCTCCGATGCCCCGATTCGCTGGCTTGTGGACGATTGTGTTAAATTTGTGGAACGTGAAATCCGCCGTGGCAACACTTACGACGGCATTATTATGGACCCTCCTTCTTACGGAAGAGGGCCCAAAGGTGAAATCTGGAAAATTGAGGAATCCGTCTATCCTTTTATCAAGCTTACATCCGGACTCCTGAACAAAAATTCCTTATTCTTTTTAATAAATTCCTATACCACGGGACTGCAGCCCGCTGTGCTTTCCTACATGATAAACACTGCCATAACAAGCCGTTTTGGCGGTCATGCAGAGGCAGAGGAAATCGGTCTTCCGGTTACTTCCAACGGACTGATTCTCCCCTGTGGCGCCAGCGGACGCTGGAGTTCATCCCACTCCCTTTGATTCATCGTCCAATTCTACATTTTCAAATGCTTTCTCCAAAGCTGCGGGGAATTTATCAAGCCGCAGCTGACAGCTGTATTGATAATATCCATACATCTCATGATCTGTCTCAGGCCATACAGTTACTTCCGCCCAATAATCCTTTTTAGTAAAAGTACCTGAATCTGCCACATTAACAGCTGCTTCATAAGAGATCAAATCTTCCGCCACCTGTTCAAAAAGAGGATCTCCCGGATTGATATTCAGGGTCTTTCTTGCCACAGCTTCTTCACCGTCGTATACCATCTGATACACCGTAATCATCGCAACATCTTCCACCTTGACGCCGGGCTCCTGATACCAGCCCATTTCCCTTAACAGCTCCATAACGGCTTCATCCTCTTCATAAATAGGCACAGACAGAGTAAACTGTTTCACGAAGGGATCGTATTCATAGTCTTCCATATATTCTTCATCAAAAGCGGAAAAGTCAAGGCTTCCTACAGGCGCCTGGTTCATAACGGTTTCCAGGCTGCGCTTTGCAACATCCTCTTTCAGCGCATCAAACAATGCTCTTGCAAGCTCAAAGGAGCCACTTCTTTCGCTTTGAGATTCAAGATTATAAGCGTAATAATAAACTCTAGGAAGAGTACTACGATTAAACAATCTTATGCCTGTCTCCTTATCCAAAATAGCATAGATGGCTTCTTTATACTCCGGCAGTTCGTATAATTGTGCAAAGCAGTCTCTGGCAGCCGCCCTTTTTATAAAATAGCTGCGTACTACTTCCCTGCCTCCGGCAAGGCGGAACTTAATATATACTTCCGTTTTCAAGCCATCATCCTCAAAACGGTATCCCTGGTTTTCGCCATATTCCACAGTTTCCTGTCCTAATATTTCTCCGTTTGACACATCCTGATAATAATATTCTCCCGCTTCAATTTCATTTCGCAGCACAGAGAGCACCCTCTCTATAGCAGCTTCGTCGGTAATTCTCATGTTATTCAGGAGATATTCGTCCGACACCACATAGTTTCCCTCTTCATCCACAAAACTGTAAACAAAATCTCCGCCTCTTGTAAAAGCAAGTGACTCAACCCGCTCTGCCTTTGGCAGATAAGTATCGTACCCTGTTATATCCAGGGCAAACACGAAATAGATAACCAGGGTAACCACAAAAGCTGCTGCAAAAGAGAACCTTCCTTTGATACTTTCCCTGAAATCTCCTTCCATAATCGTCTGCAGGATTACCTGTAAGATCAGCAGACCGCACACTGCCCCGAAAAAACCATACCACATAGCCGGTTTATTATTAAGGTCTGCCATAAATGCGGCGAGGCACAAACTGCCCACAACCATGATTACAAATTTAATTACCGGTTTTAACCGGGCAAAAATAACGGCTTTCCCGCTTGTCTGGGCAGGTCTCTTCTGATACAGCATATATGCCGCCGCCATATAAATCAAGATTTGAACCGGCATAAAAGTAATAAAAATCCAAGCCCCTCCAAAATTGGCCTCATTGGCAAATCCCAGCCATTTTTCAGAAACTGTTTTATACATTCTCACATAAGCGCTCACAGGTGAGATAATCCCATTACCGAAAGATTCATCTATAACTCTGTAAATATGTGTATGGAAAAAAATATTCATCAGAGCCTCTTTTAAAACACAGCATAGCGGCTCAAGCCCCAGCAATACCGTACCTCCAAAAAATCCCAATACCACATTTCCCGTTAAATATTGTGCTATAAGCACCACAAAGTAACTGCTCAGAAAAAGATGGAGATGCATGAAAAAACTTACTGCAGATGCTTCAAAAAATATCTGGCTCCAGATTCCCCTTATGGATGCCGCTATATTAGCCAACACAAGATTGCCTCCGAAGCTGACCAGAAAAATAATCAGGCTGTTCAGGTTAATATACCAAAAACGCATGGAAGACTTTACAGGGGCAGACTTGTACATGTCCACTTTATTTTGCTGATTTATCCAGGCAAATGCATGAAGCGCCAAAAATACCGCCATTGCAATTACTATAACACCATACCATCCGCCGCCGGCAATCCAGTCATTTACAATTCTATATCTGAACCAGCCGTATTTTTTTTCCAGCTGTTCCGGATTATAGCCTTGCATCAGTGTCCCTGTCTCCACAAAAAGAGCAACCGGCATAATAAAAAAACAAGCAGTCATGCACAAGACAAAGGTCCACAGCCTTTTCTTAAAATTCCAGATACTATATTTCCAAAATGAGCTTTTTGACGTCATATCCTGCCACCTCCGTTTCACTGATAAATATTTCTTCCAAAGTAAGGGGAAGCACCTCGCAGAATATGGTTTCCAGAGAATCAAATTTCTGCATGGTTTCGTCCTTTCCTCCCCGGATTGTCAGGGTATATAAAGAACCTCTCTGCTCTGTCTTAAGAACCTGGCAGATAGACAAAGCCTTTTCATATTCCGCCACGTCCTTAAATACACATTGAACCTTCTGGATGCAGCACTTCATCTCATCCAGGT
>CAZZHJ010000160.1:0-5309 GCA_964653815.1 uncultured Lachnospiraceae bacterium | reverse complement strand
CTGGGGGCTGCGGCTTATGAAGGAGAGGTTTCTCCGGTGTTTCGGGAGAGGTTGAATCATGGGGTGCGGCTTTATGAGGAAGGATATGCGGAAAAAATGATTTTAACGGGAGGCGTGGGAGAAGGCAACGAGTATTCGGATGCTTATATGGCAAAGCAGTATGTTGTGGGGCTGGGTGTGCCGGAAGAGGCTGTTTTGCTGGAGGAAAAGTCGACCATAACCCAGGAGAATCTTGAAAATGCGAAGGAGCTAATGGATAGTTGTTCCTATAGGACGGCTATTATTGTCAGCGACCCGCTGCATATGAAACGTTCCATGCTGATAGCGGAAGATTGCGGAATCACGGCATATAGTTCGCCGACTCCGACTACCCGCTATCAGTCCATGAAAAGTAAGTTTCCGTTTCTGGCAAGGGAGGAATTTTTCTATATTGGTTATAGGATTTACCGAATTTTTAAATAGTGTCTGCTTTGGCGGAAACGGAAGGAAGATTTGTCAGGTTGTTTTGCTCCGTTCCGTCGGGCAGACTTTTTAAATATTCGCTGTCTCCCCGGTGGGCAATGCCTACGCCGTTGATTTCGCCGGATTTGGCCATTGCAACGCCTTCTTCCTTGGAAACGGTGCGGCCGTCTGAAAGCTGATAGCCGGTGACTTTGCCGCTGCTTTTTACAAGCCCTACAATATCCTTGGCGTTGTTTCCGGGCTTGGGAATATCATCTAAAGTGTTCATGGCAAGGGATGCTGTGAAATCTGTATGGTTCATAAGGGACTCCTTTCATTTTGTAATTGTCTGTAAAATATTCCGATTGTTGACTGAAATATAAAAATAGTATGTGTCGGGGAAAATGAATTATACAGGAAATTTTTAGAGAAAAAAGATTAAAACTGTAAGAATGGGAATAGAATTTTGACGAAAAAGAACGAATGTGGATAAGGAGCATATAATAAAAATAAAAGGATTTTGTTATGACGCATATAACACCACGTTTGACATTTATTCATTTACTGGACAGAGACAGGCCGCAGGCAGTGGCATGGGTAAAGGGAAGCGAAGCTTATCCGGAATTGAGCGGACTTGTAAAATTTTTTGCCACACCTTATGGCGGTGTATTGGTGGAAGCGGAGATTTTTGGACTTCCTAATGTAGGGACAGAAGCCTCTTCCGATTTTTATGCTTTTCATATTCATGAAGAGGGGGATTGCTCGGATAATTTTGCCAAGACAGGCGGGCATTATAACCCGACGGATAAACCTCATTCCGATCATGCGGGCGATATGATACCTCTTATGGGGAATCAGGGATATGCCTGGATGGCGTTTTATGATAAAAGGTTTACGGTGCCGGAAATTGTGGGAAGATCGGTTGTGATTCATAGCCGGAGAGATGATTTTATTTCCCAGCCTTCGGGAGATGCGGGGGAAAAAATCGGATGCGGGGTTATTATGATGGAGCGGTAGGAGAGTGACGGCAGGAGCTGCGGCGGTCGCTGACGGGGAATAGTTTTTCTGTTTTTCATAAGGGTATTGTAAACCGGATTTTTCTAACAGACCGAATAGGATTTTAACTAGTCATCGGGGACGCGTCAATGCGGCATCCGTGCCGCAGAGACGCTTAACAGCCCGTCCGGGGCTGTTACTAAAATCCTAATTCTTCGCCTACAAGGAAAACCTTGATTCGTCCTTTGTGGCCGCTTCGTCTTGTTACAACAAACTGGTTACACATACATTCTTCGGACATGCATTCTCCGCAGCGTCCGGTGGTGGCACAAGGGGTCGATTTGTTTAAGCGGACTCCGTTTGGCGGACAAGCCTGGACTCTTGTGCGTTTGAAGCCTTCGTCCACATCCCTTGTGACTTTATTCATTCCTGCAATGATGAATACGTGGACGGGGCCGTGGATCAAGGCGGAGAGACGGTTTCCATTTCCGTCAATGTTGACAAGCTCGCCGTTTAGGGTTATGGCGTTGGTGCTCATAAAGAAATAGTCGCACATGGCTGTCTTTCCGAATACCTGACGGCGTTCCTCGGGGGTGGAAGCTTTCAGACGGTCAATCAGTTCGAAGTTGCCGTCTTTTTCTAATGCGGATAACATACCGCTTTCTTTAAAACTTTCTGAGCCTCCCCATGCGATGGATGTTCCTTTCTCAAGCATGGGCATGATGGTGTTTACCAGTTCCTCTTTGGAAGTGCAGTAAAAGCCTTCCATATTTCTTTTTCCCAGATTTGCAATAATTGTTTTTGCTGTAATCGCAAATGCGTCTTGTTTTGCTGACATGGTTATTCCTCCTTTTGTACCGGCTTTATGTATAGGAAAAGTATAATACAAAAAATGTATTTGGTACACTATTTATAAGTTTTAATTTCTTTTGTTTTTCTGCCATTTCATAGCGGATGTCCACCTTTCCTGCCATTCTTGCTCATTCACGATTGCATTAAATACAGGCTCAAGAAAAGTCTGGATTTCTGCAATAACGGAAGGTAGTTCAAGAGTATTATCTTTGATATGTTTCAAAAAATATCTCCACCGCTTCTGTATATCCTCATCCTCGGAAAGTGCAGCAATTCGTTTAAAGCTATCTTTATCATATGGGGTTCCACGGTGTTGTAAGGTTTCGAAAATTGCTGACTGTAACCTTGCGCCTTCAAAATCAAATGTTTTTGACAGATAGTAAATATCATAAAAATCTTTCATTCTTCCTGTCAATTCAAACCTTTGCAGAATAGCATCAAATTTTTCTGCAATCGTACTTTCCAAGGAATAGGTTTTTATCGTTGGAGATTCAAAATCAGGGAGTTGTGTACTGATCGTTCGTTCTTCAGCTTTTGGAATAATGATGTCGCCCACACCTATATCTACATTGAAGGGAACGCGCACATTTTTAATCTGACCGATTATCTGCGTACTGATTCCGTGATACTTTCTCTGTGGGGAGATTTCTTCAAAGCCTCTTGCAGTCATGGAAATAAAGTCATTGCCTGTTGGCGTATTAATAATTTTGTCAATCAGGTTCTTTACATCTTCTACTGAACTGGAAAATCCATGGAGAAGAAAATCAACATCTATTGTAGCGCGGCTCTCAAAATTTGTAAGAGTATAAATAAACAAACCGCCCTTTAGTATTAAAAAATCATCATACCCGGACTTTGATAGTTTTCTTAAAAATTCTTCCTGCATAAAAAGCTGTAAACATTGTTGATAACTGATATCGGAAGACTTTGCTTTATTTCTGAGCTTTGCCAGAACGGAAGCTGCTATATCTGTCATTATAACCATACTCCTATCAAATCTTTTACGCGTTTCTGGACCCTTAGCTTTTTCGCATATTCCATAAGACGGGGAATATTTTTTTGGGGATCTTTAACATAGTTCTGAATTGCTTTGTTGAAAATCTCTTTATCCATCTTATTCATATTTCGCAGAACATCGCATATAGTGCGGTCTCGGTCATAAATGCGAACCTCGGCAGAATCAATCTCCCCTTTGGTTTCACCGACTGAAAGCAAGAAAGATTCAACTCGATATGCTTTAACAAAAGGATATTCCATTTTTGTACGTTGTCTGGAAGTGTTCTTATCAATTGCAATTTGCCATTCGGCAGGGGTTCTGTCACTGTATCTGTAATAGAACAGGGCTGTTTCCATACAAAGAACTGCGTCGGGGAATAGTCTATTGATAATTACAATCTCGCTGCCGTCAAATTCCTCAATCCAATGGTAATAGCCTCTTTTTACTTTTTCAATCAAGCCTTCCTCCATGAGGAACTGAATATCTGCATAATATAGCTTTTTTGCTTTTAGTTCCGCAGTTGTCATAATGTAATTATGATTGGAAAACATATCTCTAAGGGCTTTTGCATTTTCTTCATTACGCATGATTTCACCTCTACTAAAGTGCACATAATTTTTTTGACAATGGTGTGCTTTAGTATATTATATCTGTTTTTATGGATTAGTCAATAATATGAGATTGAATATTTTTAGAGTGCTTATGGTGTGGTTGGATATAAAGATGATGGTGGAAAGATAAAGATAAGTTTGCAGAAGCTGCCCGTCCAGATTTTCACAGATGCTGTTTGTCCCAGTGTTATGATATAGGGAAAGTATAATATAAAAGCCGTATTTTTGAAAGAGTATGAGGTTTGCATTATAAAAAATAAATGAATCAAGAAATATTGAAGTATACAGAAGAAATGTTCGGCACGATTCCGGTTTCAAAAAGTTGTGTCGATGCAGAATTGCCAATAAACAAGATGAGTGAGCATTATTGTCCTTCGCATTATTCTTTGTCAGTTTCTATTTTACCTTGCTCTTTCTCTATTTGCTCCAAATGTTGGATTAATACATATTCGATGTAGTTGGTCATGGAACGATGTTCATTTGTTGCCAAGGAACCTATTTTATCGAAGACTTCGTCTGATAGACGTAAAGTAAATACACGCTTATTGGTTGCCATATTACGACCTCCTTGTAGTGATATAAACAAATTGTAATCTACTTTTGATAAATAGTATGCAGTCATCTTGACATATAAGTGATATCACTTTATATTATAAGGGTAACCAAAAGAGAAAAATAGCAGTCAAGTTTATTAATGTTATGATCTATTTATAACTAGGAACAGGAGGTTGAATAGCAGGATGGAATCAGAATACATTCAATTGCCACCATTGCCGTTGGATACACCAACAAAATGCATAGAACTGTTTTGGGGATTTGTGCATTTGACGAGGCAGGAACAGGAAAAGGTTCGGGATTTTCTTGTGGAAGGTCTGAAAGAGGATGATAAAAAACTTAAGGAGACAGAATTTATTAAAGAGATGAAGAATCAGGAAGTGAGCCCCGAGATTCATGAATTCATTGAATTAATGAGAAAAATGATAGGAGAATTAGTTGCAGAGTCGTGTGAAATGGCTGCACTTGTATATCAAAATTATTGTACAGAGAAAAAATCTATAGAGGAAATATCGGAGGAATTTCATATAGATCAAAAATCCGTGGAGCTTATGACGCAGTATTACGATAAGAAAAAGAAGATATAGAGCAGTGACAGTATCAAAAAGTGGTGAATTTAGACAGGAATAGATTCACCACTTTTTTCTTTTTCTATTATGATGTGAATTGGATGATGAGATATGCTTGGTTGATTATAAAAAAAGTTGACGTTTGTGCTGTAAAATAATATAATAGTAAGCACAAAAGTCAATAAAGGCAGGGGATTATTGTGGGAGCGACCGAAGAGATTATTAAGATGGCAAAAGAGAATAATGGTATAGTTACTACTGCAATGGTAGTTGCAGCAGGTTTTTCCC
>CAZZHJ010000159.1:0-5349 GCA_964653815.1 uncultured Lachnospiraceae bacterium | reverse complement strand
GATGCACATAAATATTCGTCATGATACGGCGGCTGAAAGGATTGTTTTTCAGATCATAGATAACCCTGTCCACCTGATCCATCATTCCCTCTTTATACTGATGCTTAACGCCCAGCTGATATCCGTAAGCCTTTCCGATGGAGCCGTTCTCATCCGCCCACTCATCCCAGATATGGCTGTGTAAGTCATGGATGTTATTGGATTTTTGCTGCCAGATCCAGAGCATTTCGTCCGTAGCGCTCTTTAAAGCGGTGCGGCGGAGAGTCAGCAGGGGAAATTCCTTTGATAAATCATAACGGTTTACAACACCGAATTTTTTAATGGTATATGCCGGTGTGCCGTCCTCCCAGCGGGGCCTTACCTTTTCCCCCTCGGTACTGGTGCCGTTTTCCAGAATATCCCTGCACATATTGATAAACACTGTATCTGCATAGCTCATAATATATTAAAATTCCTTTCTTTTCCTTATAGGTCCTCAGACAATTCCGAACCTTCGAAACGGTCAGTCTGTGATCATCTGTCCCATTTATCGCACAAAGAATTAATCTGATCCGCAAACTTGGCAAGGTCCTTATTGGCGCCTCCCTCATTATGCTGGATAACCGCAAGCAGCCTCTGTCCTGCCGCGAGCAGTCTCTGGAATACATCGGAAACACCTCTGGATTTTTTCTTCTCCAGATGAACCGGCGGCGCAGCATACTCCAGCTCATTATTGGCGAGATTAAATCTGGTCCCACTGTAGGGCGCATATGCCGAAAATCCGTATTCCTGGCTCAGGCACTCCTTAAAGGACTCACATACCGATTCTTCTCCATGAACCACAAAGACCCGTTCAGGCTTTTTCTCAAAACCGGAAAGCCAGTCAAGAAGTCCGTTTTTGTCCGCATGTCCTGACAATCCGACCAGCTTCTTAATGGATGCCCGTATCTCGATGTGCTCCCCAAACAGCTTTACATCGGCAGCCCCGTCAACGATATGCCTGCCCAATGTGCCTGCTGCCTGATATCCTACAAACAATACCGTACATTCCGGCCTCCACAAATTGTGCTTTAAATGATGCCTGATACGCCCTGCCTCACACATACCGGAAGCAGATATAATAACCTTAGGCTCTTCATCAAAGTTAATGGCCTTGGACTCTTCGCTTGTGATGGACAAATGAAGCCCCGGAAATCCGATGATATTAATTCCCTTTCTGACAAGCTCCATAGCCTCTTCATCAAAACAGTTGTAAACATTCTTTTGGAAAATTCCCGTAGCTTCTACAGCCAGGGGACTGTCTACGTAAACAGGGAAATTCTCGTGTCCCTTTACCATCCGGTCATTTTTTATCTGACGCAGGAAATAAAGCAGCTCCTGGGTTCTGCCTACGGCAAAGGAAGGAATCACTACATTTCCGCCTTTGTCAAAGGTTTCCTGTAAAACCGCAGTCAGCTCCGCCACATAATCAGGCCGTTCTGCAGTATGTATACGGTCGCCGTAAGTGGATTCCACCACCACATAATCCGCTTCCGTTGTTTTTTGCGGGTCCTTGATCAGCGGCTGGTTGATATTGCCGATATCTCCGGAAAAGACAATTTTCTTTTCCACACCGTTTTCATTCATCCAGACTTCAATACTGGAGGAGCCCAGCAGATGCCCGATATCCGTAAATCGTATTTTAACGCCGTCGCAGACATTTACAGTCTGTCCATAATGACAGGGAACGATCAGCTTTACCGTGCCGTCTGCATCCTCCATATTATAAAGAGGCGTTACCTCTTCCCCTGAACTTCTTTTTGCCTTTCTGTTTTTCCATTCTGCTTCCTGCATCTGGATATGGGCACAGTCACGCAGCATGATACTGCACAAATCCGCCGTGGCGTCCGTCATAAAAATCTGTCCCCGGAAGCCTCTTGCATATAATAGAGGAAGCATGCCCGAATGATCCACGTGGGCATGGGTCAACAACACATAATCTACAAAAGCCGGCTCTACGGGAAGCTCTGCATTCTCAAAAACATTAATTCCCTGCTCCATGCCGTAATCCACTAAAATAGTTTTGCCACAAACCTGAAGGCAGTGGCAGCTGCCTGTTACCTCGTGGGCAGCCCCGATAAATGTTAATTTCATAGGCCTTCTCCTATCTCATCATGCAGTGATAAGGTGTTGAATGATTGTTGATGGTTGGTTGTTAGTATTTGGTTGTTACCGTTTATTGTTTAGTAACGGGTAAGTCGCGGGCAGAGCTCCGAAAAACCAGAGGTTTTCCGGAGTCGCTTCGCTCGTCAAATGGGCAAAGAAACCCTTGCTCAAGCAAGCTTGACAAGGGTTTCTTTGTCCACTTGACTCTGCCCTTTGCGTATATTTTAACACATTGTTCCAACACTGAAAACTAAAATGTCAGATAGATTTGGAAATTTCTGCTTTCTGACTTTCTTTATCAAAAGCATTTTTCATGCTTTAATATTAGTTTTGTTTTTTCATCTTTTTATTAACGAATACTTGACAGATTTTAGGGATGTGATATACTTTGACAACATAATATGCTTACCTGGGTAGCCAGAAGGGTGCGCGCACTATCCGTCCTGAGTCTTGCAGGAAGGATGATGCTTATGAGTACATATGAAGAGTTCATGGTTATTTTAGCGATAGCTGGATTAATTGTTGCAATTCTAAATTTGAAAAATAAGTAAGCCGCCCTGTTCCTTGGTCGGTCGGACGGCTTACTTCATGTAATCTTATGATTCACCAGAACGGATAGGCTTTATCTATCTTCTGGCTGTCTTGTTAAGCATATTATAATCAATATGCCCAAATCTGTCAAACAGTAAAAGCCTGGTAAATACCAAGCTTTCTTCAAGCACGAGACGGGATTCGAACCCGCGACCCTCGCCTTGGCAAGGCGATACTCCACCACTGAGCCACTCGTGCATTTGTCCGCATTTCTCACGGACAAGTATTAATATATCAAAGCAGTTCTCTTTTGTCAATAAAAAATTTTACCCAGGCTGCCGCCGGCAAATTATTGCGCCCCATTGGCTGAACCTGCAAGCACCTCATAATTAATCCGGTTCCTGTATTTTACCCGGTAAATGCGATAAAGGGATTCATCAATTCTCTCCTCTGTAATCTCCCCCTTTTCCACTGCATTCAGAATACCGTTATAAGCCTTCTTAAAGTCTCCTGAACAAAACAGCATATCTGTGCCTGCCTGTACTGCCATGACTGCCATATCCGCATGTTTATAGTGCATAATCAGGGAACGGTTATCCATATAATCCGTCATAATAATGCCATCATACTCCAATTCACCCCTAATCATATCCGTTACTACTTCCGAGGACAGACATGCGGGCACATCACCGGTAATGGATGTATATGCCACCTGGGAAACCATAATAAAATCAGCGCCTCCGTCAATCGCATCATCATAAATGGGATAATCCGTCGCTACAATATCCTCCTTTGTCCGGCTGGATGTAGGTCTTGCACTTTCAGGACTCTTTGTTACATCTCCGTAACCAGGGAAAAATTTCACGCAAACATTGATATTCTGATCGTCCATTCCGCCGACAGCATTTCTTACCATATCTTTTACCTTAACCGGGTCGCTGCCAAAAGACTGCTGCGACGTATAACCGGCATCGGAAATAGCCACATCAGCCAGAGGGCCAATTACTGTATTAATGCCATACTCACTTAACAGATTGCCGATTGCAATACCCGCCGTATATGCACCTGCATTATCTCCTGCTGCTCCGATGGTACTCTGATCCGTAATAACCGCCTCTGTCAGTCCGGCCGTCACAAAGGGACTATTCTCACCACCGCCTTCTTCTATTCCGATAAAAATTTCATTTCCCGCAAATGACTTAATATTAAAAATCATTTCTTTTAACTGCTCCGGACTCTCCATGTTTTTCTCTGTCAGAAGCAATCCTCCTACAGGATATTCATTCAACGCGGCATTTAATTCGCTTCCCCCTACTGTAACCTCATTCTTCCCAGTCAGTTCCTCCGGCGTTATAAAAAACAATCCTGCAACCTTTTGCTCTATTGTCATATTGGCAAGATAACCAGCAATCGCCTCATCCAGAATCGCCTCTTTCATCTCATCCGTCAGTTCTCCCGGCTCTCCCTGTGCCAATTCACCATCTGGAACATCCGCTGCCTCTTCTTCCGGCTTCTCTTCTGGCTCTGTTTCCGCCACTGTAGGTTCAGGTTCTGCCACGCTTACAGGCTCCACCTCCTCAGCAGTCTCTTTTTCCCCGGCAGGCTGTTTATGTAGAACCGAATAGATTCCAAAGCCCGCTCCCACTATGAGGCATAATACCAGAACAATACCAGCAGCCAGTATTCCAAAAGCTCTGGCTCTCTCTTTTCTTCTTCGTATTCTTCTCAATTCTGCTTTCGATAAATTGTATTTGTCTTTTTTCAAGTCAAATTACCTCCGCATATATCCATAAACGATAAAACACAAAAAGGAAATCTTCTTGTGCATTGATTCTCGCACATTACTATCTATATTTTAACACAAAGAAGTAGCGGGTATCAATCACTTTCGATTAATACCCGCCGCTAATGTGTAGGCTTCAATTTGCCTGCCTCCTTCTGATCTTCTTCTCTTTCCACATTCTCTCGTATGCTTCTGGCACTGTAGCAGGTTCAATTTCCAATTTTTATCTTTGGTACCTTGCTCTTTTCTCTTATGTACTCGATTCAGATCTTGTCTTTAGTATCTCTTTCTTTTGTACTTAAAATCATGTCTTAGGTGGACCGTACCTCTCTTTCATTAGGATATCTATATGAAAGTTTATCTTAAGTATGTCCTTATTATATATAATAGTCTGACAGTTGTCAACACCTTTCTTTAAATTTCTTTCATTTTTTCAATATTTTTTCATTTTTCGCTTTTTTCACAATTTCATCGCCTCTTTTTTGTTTATTTTTACATATTCTTCTATTCTTTTCAGAATTTTCATTTTTCACTTTCTATAAAACCATTCATCAATTTCATAATCATATCACATGTATCCTCAAAAGAAATATCCATAGCATATTCAAAATCCTTTTGATAATTTCTCCATCGTTTCTGCATAATTTCACTGCTTCTGACAGTATCCATAATTTTGCAGTAATCCGCAACCACTGCCATTGACCCCCGTTTCTTTGTTGTTGCCTGCAACGCCGCTTTTAATGCTTTAGCTTCTATATTCGAATATTGCAGTTTAGTTAATATGTATATATCGTAATAATCTCTTGGTCTTGTGTTCTGGTCACCTCTGGATATAATGGTTTCCAGTTTTTCTGCCATTATTGTTTCTAAATTGTAAGCAAGCACCGAAATACTTCTGTCTTCCAAAAGAA
>CAZZHJ010000158.1:0-5394 GCA_964653815.1 uncultured Lachnospiraceae bacterium | reverse complement strand
GGTGCAGGAATTGGGCTTTATATCTGTAAGCAGTTTGTTGAAGCAATGGATGGCGATGTTTCTGCTTTTATGGGGGACGGTATGCTGACTATTACCGTCACTCTTGGTATTTCTCTCCGTCAATCGGAAAATCTAAAGTGACTTTGCAACCTTTCTGTTCTTCACTTTCAATTTGCATGGTTCCGTTATGAGCGTCTACAATCTGATGAACAAGAATGAGCCCAAGGCCGTGCCTCAAATCTAATCTGTCATCTGTACTTTCCATATAATGTGGTTTTTCATTTAGTTCTTTCAATATTTCTGCCGACAGGCCAATTCCATTATCTGATACAGAAAGGGAAATGCCTACGTCTGTGCAATCAAGAGCCAGTGTAATATCACAGCCGTCAGGGTTGTGGCTGACGCTGTTTTGCACAAGATTGCCTATTGCTCTCGAAATAAGGCGGGCGTCACAATGGAAAAAAATTGCTTCTGCCGCAGGTACAATTCTGATATTTATGGAATGCTTATCGGGCAGGCCTGTGTTGAGCAGCTTGGCAGTATAGGAGCGCAGTAAACCTGCCAGGCTGACAGGGCCTTTATTGATGGGCTGCATTTCATATTCCAGCCTCGATACGAGATTGAGGTCCTGTATCAATTCCCTGATTTTGACACTTTGCTGCCGGATAATTTCAGCTTCCCTGCGAATATGGGAATCTGCGCTTTCTTCATGTGCAATCCGTTCCGCATACCCCATGATCATGGAAAGAGGTGTCCGTATATCGTGGGAAACACCGCTGATCCAGTTTGCACGGGCCTGGTTTTGTCTGCTTAATATGTCAGATGCCTTGTTGACGCTGTCTGCTATTCCCGACAGTTCCCCACCCATGGAAAGGGAAGCGGGCTTACCGTTTCCGAGCGCTATAATTGAGGTTATGATCGGTTCCGCATTTTTAAGGATCTTCCGTTTTGAGTAATAATAGACCAGAAACAGGATTACAAAATCAACCGTCAGTATTCCTATAACAAAAAAAGGAAAGGTTTGAATGGAGCGCAGGGAATAGTAGTTGCTCGGTAATTTCATATAACTATCCTGCGGATATCCTAAAATCAACATACCATCGTCTGTGTTTCTAATAAAGACCGGGTAATCTGCAAGATAACCTTTTGCAAATACGGCTACATCACGGAGGGTAAAATGTTCTGGTATTCCGGCTGGTGAGTCTGCTTCCCAGACCCTGTTCCCTTCCATATCCAGATAAATGGCCCAAATGTGGTTGTCCCTTAACTGTTCAGATGTTTCCTCTGAGATACCTTTCAGGGAAGCAGATGCAGCGACTGCTTCTAACATATTTTGTGGCGAAAGATCACCATAGTCTTTTGTCACAACCTCATAAAATGTCCAGCCAAAAGCCAGACAATTGATAAACAATAGTATGAGAACCAGCCCTATAAAGGATACCAGATATTTTGATATATATTTCCCAAGTGATTTCATAGTGTCACTTCCTTGTGTTCAGTTTATAACCCAATCCTTTGACTGTAATCAAAGAGACGGGATTTGACGGGTCGGTTTCAATCTTTTCACGGATTCTGCGGACATGCACATTCAGACTGTTCTCGTAGCCAAAGGGGTTATCTCCCCACAGAGCCTTGCATAACGTATCCACGGTCACAATTCTGCCTTCATTGCGGGCAAGTGTTTCCAGAAAAATATGTTCCTTCGCTGTCAGCGGGATGACCTTTCCGGCTTTGTGAACCTCGGCCCGGCTAAAGTCAATGGTACAGCCGTTCAGATTTACCAGAGGTGTATCTTCCTTATAGCACCGGCGTAAAACGGCATAGATGCGAAACAGCAGTTCCTGTGGCAGGAAAGGCTTGGCAATATAGTCATCCGCTCCAATCCCCAATCCGGACAGCCTGTCCACAGCCTCGTCTCTTGCGGTCAGAAATATCACCGGCACATCTGAAAATGTGCGTATCTGCTTCATAAGAGAAAAACCGTCTCCATCTGGCAGCATGACATCTAAAATGACAAGGTCAGGCTTCTCGTTTTGAACTACAGAAATTCCCTCCTTCATGGAAATTGCAGTCACAATATTTCTAAAACCATCATCAGACAGAATGGATGTAACCATTTTCAGCAGCTCCGGCTCGTCATCTACAAGCAGGAGTTTTTTGTTTTGTAAAAATGAATGATCCATGATTGACACCTCTGTGATTCCAAATTATGGGCAGAGACCCGAAAAACTGTATTTTTCGGGTTCGCTTCGCTCGCCAAATGGCCGTATAAACAGATGCGCGAGCAAGCTCGACATCTGTTAATCCAGCCATTTGGCTCTGTCCTTTGCGGATATTATAGCATATTTTTTTGTCTGAAAAGACGCTTTGCAAAAAAGTAAGGTAAAAGTAAGGTTACGGCAAAGTTAATGTCAGGTTGATGCTGTACCATAGAAATATGGAAAGGAGATGTTTCTATGGAATACATTATTACTACTGAACAGTTGACAAAAAAATATAAAAAATTTGTTTCTGTCAACAATGTTTCGCTTCACATTCGGAAAGGCAGCATTTACGGGTTCCTTGGTCCTAACGGCGCGGGAAAATCAACTACCATGAAAATGCTGCTGGGGCTGACTGCCCCCACAAAAGGCAGTTTTACCATTGACGGCAGGCATTTCCCGGAAGACCGGATCGCCATCCTGAAGGAGGTGGGTTCCTTTATTGAATCGCCGTCTTTTTATGCAAACCTGACCGGCAGGGAAAATCTTGATATTATCCGCCGGATCTTGGGGCTGCCGGGAGACTCTGTTGATGATGCCCTGGAGCTGGTCGGTCTGGAGGAGTTTGGAGACCGTCTGGCAAAGAAGTATTCGCTGGGTATGAAGCAGCGGCTTGGTCTTGCCGGGGCACTGCTGGGTAGGCCTCCCATCCTGATTCTGGATGAACCCACCAACGACCTTGACCCCTCCGGCATCCATGAAATCAGGGAACTGGTGAAGTCTCTGCCGGACCTTTATGACTGCACCATAATGATCTCATCCCATATGCTCTCTGAGATTGAATTGATGGCGGATGATATCGGTATCCTCAATCATGGGAACCTTCTGTTTGAAGGAAGCCTGGAGGATTTGCGGCATAGTGCACAGCAGAGGGGAAATGCGAATTTGGAAGATGTGTTCCTGGCCATGGTGGAGCAGGACAACGTTGCCAGAAAGCGGAGGGCAAAACTATGAATGCACTGGTTGTCGAACTTCGGAAAGAAAAGCGGACAGGCGTTGTTCCGGTACTGCTTGCTGTTGGTATTTTGGGCGCAGCCTATACCTTTCTGAGTTTTATTGTGCGGAAAGATGTGCTGCTGGGGCTGCCGCTTGCGCCAATGGATGTCCTGCTGACCCAGCTTTACGGCATGATCATGGTTTTGAATATGTTTGGCATCGTAGTTGCTGCCTGCATGGTCTATAATATGGAATTTAAGGGTAATGCCGTCAAAAAGATGTATATGCTCCCTATAAGCGTTTCAGAAATGTATTTTTGCAAGTTCCTGATCTTATCATCCATGTTCATGGCAGCAGTGGTTTTGGAGAATCTGGCGCTTATGTGGATTGGCATAGCGGACCTGCCACAGGGGACGTTTGAAATGGGGACACTGGTTAAATTTGCGGGTTATTCGTTTCTTACGTCAATGCCTGTCCTGTCATTTATGGTTTTGGTATCATCACGCTCCATCAATATATGGATACCGCTGGGCATTGGCGTCGCCGGTTTTTTAAGTGGCATGGCATTGGCTAATTCAGGTTCCGGCCTGTTGCTGATCCATCCCTTTATCATAATGATGAAGCCTGCAGTTGCCATGAGCGCACAGCCGGACATAACGGTGACAAAAGCCGCTGTTATTGAAACATTGCTTTTCCACAGCGCAGGGTTGTGGATGGCAAAGAATCTGCGTTATGAGTAAGGAAGGATTATAATAATGAGTTTTTTGGAACTTCTAAAAATTGAGTTTATGAAAGTAAAACGATCAAAAATTGTACCGTTGATTTTTATTGCTCCGCTACTGGTAGTTGTCTCCGGGATCGCAAATCTGAGTCGTTATTTTACACCGGAATATACAAACGCATGGACCGCCATGTTTATTCAAAGCGCACTGGTTTACGCCTACTATCTGCTGCCATTTTCTATGATCGTGGTCTGTGTGATGATTGCAGGACGGGAAACAGGGAATAACGGCATTTTGAAAATGTTGGCTCTGCCGGTCAGCAGGTATTTGCTTTCCATAGCAAAATTCTGTGTGCTGGCATTTTATCTGCTTATGGAGATGGTCGTGTTTCTTGCAGTGTTCGTAGCTGCCGGGACGGTTGCCACAAGGACAATGGGTTTAGCGGAAACGATGCCCATCTTCTATCTGGTGAAATGGTGTGCCGGGTTGTTCCTGACAATGCTGCCGTGCGTGGGGACTATGTGGGCAATCACTGTCCTGTTTGAAAAACCGTTGCTTTCTGTGGGACTGAATCTGCTCCTTGTCATTCCCGGCGTGTTAGTCGCAAATACACCTTTATGGATAGCATATCCCTATTGCTACAGTGGCTATCTGGTGTCCTGCTCCCTGCATGATTTTACGGTGGAATCTGGCATAATGACATTTTCGCTGTTTCCCTTCCTACCGGTTGCGGTATTGGTCTTTGTATTGGTATTTGCAGTTGCTGTGATAAAATTTGGAAAAAAAGAAATGAGGTAAATAATTATGGAATGCAAAATATGCGAGCGGTGAAATTACATTCCCAAAATGGAGCAGTTCGTGTCAAACTTATTAAAAATATTTGCAGATTGGCGATAAACCAAATAGAAACTATTTCTAATAATAGAGGAGGAACGGTATTCTATATGGCAATGGAGATTAAAGGGAATTACGGTCACTATGCAACATGCAGCACAAAAGATAGTAATGTGACAACAAGTACGGTGGAATTGAAAACTTCAACGCCTGGTGTAACCAGAACAGAGCAGATTAAAACGGGATATAGTAATGTTAATGATTATTCCAAATATTTGCAGGGAAAATACAGCTACATGAATACGGGAACTACTTCAATGCAGGGTGTTCCGACAACGGTATCAGTATCAAGTGCGTTTTTGAAAAAGTGTATGAATGACCCGGAAAAGGCTAAATACTTGGAGGAAAATCTGGCAGCTATTCCGGATTGTGTAAAATCGCTTTGCAACTCTGTGAAAATGGCACCGGGAAGTCCGGTAGTGACATATGCTGCTTATATGATTGATGATAATGGTAATATTTCCATAATGAGTGGCAGCACAAATGACCCGGACGGAAAGATAGCCAGAGAAAATGCAGAAAGGAAAGCAAAAGAAAAGAAAGCGCAGGAAGAAAAAGCGGCTAAAAGGCGGGCAGAGAAA
>CAZZHJ010000157.1:0-5435 GCA_964653815.1 uncultured Lachnospiraceae bacterium | reverse complement strand
GGCTATCATGCCACCGATAGAACAGAGAAGATCAATGATAAATTGACTTTAATTTTTTATGAAAAATAGTATTAATTAGTATTCCTAAAATCGGAATTCTCACATGAGGTATTTGGGGGATTTAATAATTGTTATATCGTTTTATCCTTGTTTATGGCCTCTGATAAGGAAAAAAGTAAGGGAAAATGTTTGAGGATGGATAAGAAGTTTGAACTGAAGGATGAAGTTGAGGAGGAAATAGATTAATGCGTAAATATGCTGTTTTGAAGGAGCCACTAAAATGCAACAAAACAGATTATATTTATAAAATTATGTTGCATCAAACAAAAAACGAAGTTTTATTGTATCAGTATTGTAGTATTGATGCTATTCAATGCGCTTTTGATGTATGGTATCCGGATTTAGAATCTGTTTATGAAGAGTGGAATGATGTAATAGATGAGCGTGGTTGGATAGATATTGACGATCCCTTACCAGATTGCCAACATGATGCTTTTCTGCCAATACGAGTAAAAGGGCGTAATATAGGTAAACCACAATGGGGACAACTTGAAATTCTGAAAGACGGGCAGTGGGTAGATTGGGATTTACGGTAGACTATGATTTGACAACGAATGGTGCACTCAAATTATATTATAGTGTTGTTTGGAGAAGAACTATGGGAAATTGGCAATATATCAATAATCAAAATGATATTGAAGAGTTTATAAAAGTAACAATGGGAATGCATGATTCTTACATGGCAGGCTTGGATTATATGGCTGGTACATGGGGAGATGATACGACAACTTTTTTTGCTGGTCCTAATAGTAAAAATTTAAGGGTAATATTTGATAGTCCTTGGACTGATGGTAAAATTGAGATGATTTTTGAAACAGTGTGCAGATTTAATATCGCAGGATGGCAGGACTGTTATTCAGATGAGATGTTTGAATGCTCTATTAGATTAGAAAAGCTTAAAAAAACTTCGGATGAAACATATATACTATGGACAGATGGTGGAAGTCCGAGAGAATGTGGAAAAGAAGAACTGCTTACAGAACCGTTTGACACATATATAGTAGCAAAGCGCGTCCGCTGGAGAATTGCCAAACTAAACTACAAATGTCCATGTTGTGGATACTATACTTTTGAACATCCGCCTATGGGTAAATTTAATAATTGTCCGGTTTGTTGTTGGTTGGATGATACGCAATGTCTGAACGATTTGGACTATGTGAGTGTAGGACTTGGAATAAGTTTGAGACAGGCAAGGAAAAATTATCTTATAAAGAGAGCTTGTAAAGATGAGTTTATATCTGAAGCTAGATTACCAATGGAAATGGAATTGGATGGTATTAACTGGATTATTCCGAGCAATAATTTTTAAGAATTTTTCTCTCATCTGTTCTTCCCAAGGGAACATATAAGGGAAAAGTGAAAAATACATAGATATTGATGGGCCGGGGAGCACGAAAATATTGGAAAGTTGAGAAAATACACGAGTGATTTGGAATTGAGGTAAGAGATTATGAGCTATAGTTGGTTTAAAATTAACAGCATTTCATATGGATGGTTTGATATGTGCATGGGGGTTAAGCGCTGCCGAGCATCAGATTTTCTTAGTTATGATATGCCTCAAAAATTTTTGAGTAAAGTAATGCGGGTTATAAGTGACAACACGGAAGAATGGCTGTATTTAATGGATGAACCCGGTGCTGGAATGCTTCATATATATCTGACAGATGAACGGCTTCATTTTGCAGAATATCATTTGTCTGTAGATTCTTTTGAACTAAATCCTGAGGATGAGTCAGCAGAGCGGGATAAATGTGAAAAATGTTGTTTTGAAATTGATATCGATATTCAGAATGCGGTTGATGGAATCGTAACAGAATTTTCTTTGTATGAAAACGGAAATGGACGTAAGCTGTATGAAGAACATTGGGGTGCATTTCCTGAAAAAGAATTTAATGTGCTAAAGGAGTATGCATTTCATTTACAAGAGAATGCCGGGGAATACGATGATCTATTGTGCACCACATTTTTATCATTATAAATAGACAAAATAGTTTGGAATTTTCAGATATTACAGGGGAACAAAAATGTAATCATGAAAATTCGGTTTGCCGGATAGACAGTCAGGGAGGAAATAGGGATTGTGATTACAATAAAGGAACTGGATATCAAATATATAAAAGAAATCAAATCATTTTTCGCAGAGATATTTACAAACGAACCATGGAACGATGACTGGAGTGATGAAGCACAGCTTCACAAGTATATTATGGACTTAATCGGAAACAGGAATTCCCTGACGTTGGGACTTTTTGAAGATGAGGAATTAATCGGCTTGTCCATGGGCAGTATCATGCATTGGTATACCGGCACGGAATATAATATATCCGAATTCTGTATAAAAACTAAGAAACAGGGTCAGGGCATGGGGACAGTTTTTATAAAAGAAATGGAAGAATATGTTATGAAAAACAAAAAGGTAAGACAAATTTTTCTGCAGACCGAGAGAACTGTCCCGGCATACAGGTTTTATCAGAAGAAAGGGTTTGTTGAATTAAAGGACCATGTCTCGTTTTTTAAGCAGTTATAATACATAATCAGAAAAGAGGAATATATCATTGAGTTAACGACTTCAGATTCCCCTTGTTGAACTTAAAAGAAATAGAGTAATATACAAAAAGGGAATACAATTCCTTTTTTGTATAAGAAGGCGGACATATATCTAATGTAAATAATACTTTTGTAGGGAGGTAAAATCGTTTGAATAATAATACATTTGAGTATACAAAAATCAGGGATAACATCTGGCAGATTGCGGAAGACAATGGCGTATACTGTACCCTTGTGAAAGGAACTGAACTGGCGGTCCTGATTGACACCGGATTTGGAAAACGTGATTTGAGAACATTTGTGGAAGAGAATATCTCCACCCCATATATGGTAATAAACAGCCATGGGCATCCGGACCACATCGGAGGAAATCATTGGTTTCATACTGTTTATGCCTTACAGGAGGAATGGGATTTAATCCGTCATTTTGAAGGGGAGCAGCCAAGAACTTACGATTTGAAAGAAATACAAATCGGTCAGAGTATCTCATTGGGAAATATGAATATGGTAGTGGTTTCTTTGACTGGACATACAAAAGGCTCAGTTGGATTTTTAATACCGGAAGAAAAGCTTTTGATAGCCGGAGACGCCCTAAATGAATGTCTGTGGTTATTTAATGATGGTTCTTTGACAATGAAAGATTTGTATGAAACAATAAAGACGACTATGCAATTAGACTTTGCAACGTATCTTTGCGGACATAGCGATAAAGAGTATCCTAAAGAAAAATTGCTTTCACATATAAAAAATATTGAAAACCTGAGAATAGATGATAAGACAAAGCGAAATATGATGGGATTTGAAACTTATAGCAGTGAATATGAAGATTCTCATGGAAAATCAGAGATTTTATTTACTATTGATAAAGTTTAACAGGGAATGAAAATTCACGGTTAATTGTAACTTTAATAAAAAGAAAAGTTGAGCAGGAGGCAGGATAATATGAAAAGAGTTAAAATTACAGTTTTGAAAACAACATTGGATAAAGAACTGGCCAAGGAATATGGTGCAGAGGGCTTAACCGCCTGTCCCATGATGAAGGAAGGCCAGGTGTTTTACGCTGATTATGCGAAACCCGAGGGCTTTTGTGATGAAGCGTGGAAGGCTGTTTACCAATATGTGTTTGCACTGGCTCATGGTGCGGGAAATGATGTCTTTTACTATGGAGACTGGATTCGTAAGCCGGGAGTTGCCATTTGCAGCTGCAACGACGGCTTAAGGCCTGTTATTTTTAAGCTGGAGGCAACAGATGAAGTATCTGAAATTGACTATACTCCTGTCAGATAAATCTTGAATAGAAAATGAATCATATGGAGGCAGGGAATATGGTATTGTTAGTTGTTGATACACAAAAGCTCATAACAAACAAAGAGTTATACAATTTTGACCTATTTGTATCCAATGTGAAAAAGCTGATTAATACGGCAAGAAAAAGTAATATTGAAGTAATTTATGTCCGCCATGATGATGGCATCGGTCAGGAATTGACAAGAACCTATGATTATTATAATAAGTTCATGTGGAAAGGCAGATATGCGAATTGTGTCTCTATGGAAAAAGCCCTTGAATTAATGAAAAGCTGAGGAAGCTTGTATGGAAAGTATTCATTATGACTGTTTCGAAGCCCGTAAAAGGACATATGACGCATTTGTGACAAGATTTGAGGAGATGGACTTAGAACATATTGATGAGAATCAGCAGGAAAATAAGGAGGATTTGAACATGGATTTAGCAGAAGCAATAAAGGCACGCCATAGCGTCCGCCAATACGAAAACAGACCCTTGGATAAGGAAATAGTCAAGGCATTACAGGTAGAAATTGAAAAATGTAATCAGGAAAGCGGTCTCCATATCCAACTCGTAACAGATGAACCCAAGGCCTTTGATAGTTTTATGGCACATTATGGAAAGTTTAGCGGGGTAAAAAATTATATTGCCTTGATTGGTAAAAAAGAAGGAGCCGATGAGAAATGCGGCTATTATGGGGAGCGTCTTGTGCTTTTAGCCCAACAGTTAGGGCTGAATACCTGCTGGGTTGCCCTGACATACAGTAAAATAAAGACTGCTTTTGTAATCGACCAAGGGGAAAAGCTATATATTATCATTGCTATTGGATACGGTAAAACCCAGGGGATTCCCCATAAGTCAAAGGCAATAGACGATGTGGCAAAATCAGAGGGAGTAATGCCGGAGTGGTTTAAGAACGGTGTGGAAGCAGCGTTGCTGGCGCCTACTGCCGTGAATCAGCAGAAGTTCTTGTTTACATTAACAGGAAATCAGGTATCCGCCAAAGCCAAAATGGGTGCTTGGGCAAAAATAGACCTGGGCATTGTTAAATATCATTTTGAAATAGGAGCGGGTATAGACAATTTTGATTGGATTTGATAAAAATTAATGATTTGATTCAGTAGAGATAAGGAAATCCTGAAATGAAAGTTAAAAATACTGCAACAGCATTTGCAATATTGGCAGCTGCATTTTATGCTATCAACATTCCGTTGTCAAAACTGCTTTTAGACCATATAGGAACAACTATGATGGCTGCACTGTTGTATCTTGGCGCCGGTCTTGGACTGATGATTGGCAGTTTTGTGAAAAAGCTGTCCGGGAAAACACAGAAAGCAGAACGTCTGACAAAGAAAGAACTGCCATACACAATTGCTATGATAGTGCTGGACATTATTGCGCCCATATTGCTTATGCTGGGTATTGCCAGGACAAACTCTGCCAATGTGTCGCTGCTCAATAATTTTGAAATTGTGGCAACCTCGGTTATTGCATTGGTAATATTTAAAGAAGCCGTTTCAAGAAGGCTGTGGATTGCCATT
>CAZZHJ010000156.1:0-5437 GCA_964653815.1 uncultured Lachnospiraceae bacterium | reverse complement strand
CAAAACAGTCGCCGAATAACTTCTCTTCAATCACGATTGCCTGATCCATGTCAACCTCTAAGCCTTCATTGATAGCTTTCTTGCAGTTGCGTACAGCGATAGGCGCATTCTTTGCAATAGTACTTGCCAGCTTCTCTGCTGCAGCCATCAGTTCCTCCTGAGGATAAACTGCATTGACAAGGCCGATTCTTAAAGCCTCGTCTGCCTTAATATTTCTTGCGGAATAAATCATCTGTTTTGCCATGCCGGGTCCTACGATTCTGGCAAGTCTCTGTGTACCGCCGAATCCGGGAGTGATTCCAAGGCCGACCTCGGGTTGTCCGAATACGGCATTGTCAGAACAGATTCTGATATCACAGCTCATGGAAATCTCACAGCCGCCGCCTAAAGCAAAGCCGTTTACAGCAGCAATAACAGGAATGGGGAATGTCTCCAGTTTGCGGAATACATCATTTCCTTTCTTTCCGAATGCTTCGCCTTCCGCTTTTGTCAGGGTGCTCATTTCTCCGATATCAGCGCCTGCAACAAAAGATTTCTGGCCTGCTCCTGTTAAAATCAGACATCTAACAGCTTCTAAATCAACGCCGTCCAGTGTAGCGTCAATTTCTTCCAATACTGTGGAATTTAATGCATTTAATGCTTTTTCCCTGTTAATGGTAATGATACCAACAGCTCCTTTTTGTTCGTATAATACGAATTCCATATGTTTAGCTCCTTCCATTTTGTTATACGTACAAAAACACCTTGACCTATTTCCCTTTTATTTTAGGAGAAATAAGCCATGGTGTAATTTTAAAATTTGTAACAATTAGTCTCTCTCAACGATTGTTGCGCAGCCCATACCGCCGCCGATACAAAGCGTTGCAAGACCTTTCTTTGCATCCTTAGCTTCCATCTCATGAAGCAGGGTAACAAGGATACGGCATCCAGATGCTCCTACGGGATGACCCAGTGCAATAGCGCCGCCGTTGGGGTTTAACTGTTTTGCAACGTCAATTCCCAACTCTTTGCCTACTGCTACGGACTGTGCAGCGAATGCTTCATTAGCCTCGATAATGTCGAAGTCTTCAATCTTCATGCCTGCTTTTTCCATTGCCTTCTTGGAAGCGGGAACAGGACCGATACCCATAACCTCGGGTCTGCAGCCTGCAAGTGCGCCTGCTACAAATGTAGCCATAGGTTTTACACCCAGCTCTTTTGCTTTTTCTTCGCTCATAACAACGATTGCTGCTGCACCGTCATTGATACCGGAAGCATTACCTGCTGTAACAAATCCGTCAGGATTGATTGTACGAAGCTTTGCAAGACCTTCCATTGTTGTGCCGGGTCTGGGTCCCTCATCTTTATTGAAAGTAATTGTCTCTTTTTTCTTTTTGATTTCCACGGGAACGATTTCTTTATCGAATGCGCCGGCTTCCTGTGCTGCAACAGCCTTTTTCTGGCTTGCTACTGCAAACTCATCCAGCTCTTCACGGGTCAGTCCCCACTCTTCGCAGATATTGTCTGCTGTCTTGATCATATGATAGTTGTTGAACGCATCCCATAATGCGTCGTTTACCATGGTATCAACCAATGTACCATTGTTCATTCTATAACCGAAACGGCCCTGCATCATAGCGTAGGGAGCCATGGACATATTCTCCATACCGCCTGCTACAACAATATCCGCATCGCCTGCCTGAATCATCTGTGCAGCCATATTTACACAATTTAAACCGGAACCACATACAACGTTGATGGTAACTGCGGGAACCTCAACAGGTAAGCCAGCCTTGATGCTTGCCTGACGAGCCACGTTCTGACCCTGTCCTGCCTGAATAACACATCCCATATAAACCTGATCAACTGCCTCGGGAGCAACTCCTGCTCTGTTCAGTGCTTCTTTAATAACGATTGCACCCAGCTCAGCTGCCGGTGTTGTGCTTAAAGAACCGCCCATTGTACCGATTGCGGTACGGCATGCGCCTGCCAATACGACTTTTTTTGCCATTTTTCTTTCCTCCAAATCCATTGAAAATTCAGTGATAATCAAGCCCTGCAATGATTGTTATTTTTTTATCATTGCCGCCGTTTTTATTTTAACATAGTGATATATTTTTTGCAAGAAATGATTAGTCCCAAAATCCTGTTTTTATTCCATTTTTTAATTATCCGCCGGGGCCGTAATATTCTTTGTGCTTTTCCCTGCCGTTTACGGATTTTCTTTTAACTGTTTCTCTAAAAGACCGTTAAACGCTTCCACCGTCATGGGCTTTGCATAATAAAATCCCTGTGCTGTATCGCAGCCGCAGGCGGATAAAAACTCTGCCTGTTCCTTGGTTTCCACGCCTTCCGCCACCAGGTCAAGCCCGATTGCCCGGGTCATCTGAATAGTATGCTTCACAATGGTCTGTCCACGTTTGGAGCTAATAAAATCCTGTAAAAATTCACGGTCTATCTTAATTACATCGAACTGGGTATCCTTCAGCGTATTCAGGGAAGAATAGCCCGAACCGAAATCATCCATCAAAAGAATGAATCCGTTATCCTTTAATGTATCGATTCCTACCCCCGTGTCCTCTTCTCCGGCAGTCTCTGTAATTTCAATCTCCAGACACCGCTTGGGAATCCCGTACTGCTCCACCAGATTATTGAGAGTGGTAATAAATGACCCGCTCTTTAAATGCACCCTGGACACGTTTACGGATATGGGCATTGGCTCCATCCCCTTATCCATCCAGCTGCGAATTGTCTTGCAGGCTTCCTCCCAGATGTAAGCGTCCATCTTGGTCACAAAACCATTTTTCTCAAACATGGGAATAAACTCCGCTGGCGGGACAACTCCCTTACCCGGCCGTATCCAACGTACCAGAGCCTCGGCTCCTATCATTTTCCCTTGTAAAATACTATACTTGGGCTGTAAATACATGACAAACTCCTGATTTTGGAGAGCCTTTTCCATGTTGTCCTCTACGTCCTTTGTTTTCAGAAGCGTATTGCCCAATCCCTCTTCATAAAACTTAATATATTCCAATGCGTTATTCTTAATGCTCTGTCTGGCTGTGGATGCCCGGTCACCGTATTTGCGGAGATTCTTAAAATCCTCCACAAAGCCTACACCGTATACCAGACGGTAAGTAACATCCTTGTACCCCAGCAGATTGCTGTTTAATACCTCTATAAAATCCAGAATGTCCTGATTCGTCTCATAGGAAACCAGAATCATAAAAACATCTGCCGTCAGGCGTGCATAAAGCTGGTCTTCATTACAGATAACCTTTAAAGACTCCAGGAAATAATTGAGCAATTCGTCGCCAAAAGCCTCCCCATACAATGCATTGATTGCCTTAAATCTGGCAACATCAAACTGAACGAGGGCATATTTCCCTTTAGGATTCTTTTTGACAACCTCTCCGGCCACCCGGATAAACATAGCGGGAGAACGGTCATTGGTTATATTCTGGGCCAGCTGCATCCGGTAAATTTCTTCTGCATCCAGAGGACATATAACCACATTCATCCGGGTAATGGCCCCGGTCTCGTCCTTCATCAGGAAGCATTCTGTCTGGTGATAGGTATAAACGTCGTCACGGGCATTCATATGTACGGAGACATTGACCCGTTCTTCCTTTACCGGCACAAAATCACTGCTTCCCTTCATCCCTGATAAAATCTTACGTAAAAACACCTGATAAGTGGCTTTATCTTCCTCCTGGACATATGCCAGCAGCCCCGTCAGCGCGTCTTCCACTTTATCCTTTCCGGAAAGCAATCCACAGTTTTTATTTAAAATTTTCCAGCCCGATACATAATCCCAATATAAAACCAATACATTCTGCATCGACTGTATGACATCAAATACCTTTTCATCTGAAGTAGCCATAACAACCCCGCTAAGTAACTACAAAAATCAACTAACGTATTGATATGAGTGTATCAAAAATTTAAGAATTTGTCATCCCCTACTTTGCAGCAGGCGTTTGCAAAAAAGAAGTCAGCGCCGGGTCTTCCATATCATAAACCCGCTTCCACTCTTTTGTCTCCTCCACTTTTTCCACGGCGGCCTGATTTCTGTATAAGAACTTCGTCAGTTCATAACAGTCAATCCATATTTCATTATCTGAATCCTTCTGACTTTCGTCAAACATGATTTCGATGCCCAGATGCAGGTGAATGGCATCAATATTGTTTACATTCTCAGAAACGCTGTAGCCGGTGTGCCCCATATATCCGATCACATCCCCTGCCGTTATGAGGTCCCCCTCCGAAAGCCCTTCCACATACGGGGTATCCTGCCTCAAATGGGCATAATAGTAATACCTTTTTTTATCTAGACTCCGTATGCCGATTCTCCAGCCGCCGTACTGGTTCCATCCGATGGCCTCCACATAGCCGGATTCAACAGCAATAATAGGGGTCCCTATCTGGCCTAACATATCATGTCCCAGATGCCTTCTTTTATAGCCATAGCTGCGCCCCGCTCCGAAATCGTCATAATCGTTATAATAAAATCCCTTTGCAATGGGCGAAAATGCCTTTAACCCATAGCATTCCTGCCATATGACACTTCCGTCAGTTCCAGGCGATTCAATTCGGTAGCTTCCTACCATACCTCCTAAAACAGCGGTATATACTTCTTTGTAATAGGCAAAGGTCTTTAACTCTTCCGCCTCTTCCATGGTTTTTTCCCCGGCGCGTATGGCATTGGCAAAGTCGTTCATCTGGCTGATTACTTTTTTATCAAACTTTCCCCCACCTTTTGCTGCACCGTAAGCAAGAAGGTTGATCCAGTCAATATGTATCTGCTCTGCCCATGTTTCCTTATCCCATTCGTAGGCTGTCTGAAGGGCATCCTTGGTGGGGGTAAAGTCCACCCAGCGGATAAAATCCTTCTCCTCCCCGGCCTCTTCCACTTCCTGTTGCTTTTCATTCGGGTTTCCTCCGGCAGACTCCGAAGCAGAAGTCCCCATAAAATCCCACGTTATAGTCTCCCAGTAGTCGTATCTATGTAACGACACACCTGTCATAATCTTGCAGACACCGAGACTTAATGCGAACACCAGACACATTTCCGCTCCAATGATTATTTTTTGTATTTTCCTTTTGATGGAATCACCCCGTTTAGCTGTTTTTCCAACCGTTTTGTTCCTATAAATCTATGACGGCTTTCGTTGAAAAATAACCGGAGGCTGCTCCGTTTCGTCCGTAATCTCCAAAAAAAGAGGAGCCTGCGCTCCTCTTTTAAATATCTGCTTGTCCTATTTATTGCCGTTCTTAAATTTCAGGCTCAATCAAACCATAGGTATTGCCTTTTCTCTTATATACTACGTTAACCTGGTCTGTTTCCGCATTGCAGAAAACAAAGAAATTATGACCCAAAAGTTCCATCTGGATGCAGGCATCTTCCGGATACATAGGTTTGATATCGAATTTCTTGGTACGGATGATTTTAATCTCT
>CAZZHJ010000155.1:0-5438 GCA_964653815.1 uncultured Lachnospiraceae bacterium | reverse complement strand
TTTGGTTAGGTGTATATTTATTGGGTTATGAAATGCCGGGAATGAATTATATTCACGCGATTATACAAAATCCGTTAAACCTGTTTTTGGTATTGTTCTTTTCCGTTATTTCCGGTCCCTTAAATGAAGAATTCGGGTGGAGGGGTTATGCCTTGGACAGATTGTTTGTCAGATGGGGGTTTACAAGGGCTACTCTGCTTTTAGGTTTTATTTGGGGAATCTGGCATTTGCCTTGGTATTTTACACCGGGGCAGGCACAGTACGATTTGCTTCGGGATTCTTTATTTGATGCCATTATGTACATACCAAGCGTTATGCTTCTTAATTTTGCTGTTTCGTATGTTTATATAAAAACAAAAAGAAGCATTTTAGCAGGAGCACTGGTGCACATGTTTGGGAATTTATTGGGGAGTCAGCTTCTTTCTCCCTATTCCACTGAAATCAGCATGACAATTCGATATACTAAAATGCTCTTTTGTGGTTGTCTTGCGTTATATTGTATTTTTTCAAAAAGATTTAAAGAAGAATATCATAAACTGTTTTGAAATTCTCATTCCTCAGGAAAATACTTTTCATAAATATCAAAGAAACTGCTTGTCACAATCTGCTCATCATGAATCATTTCAATATTTTCCCATACCTCATGGTTAAGCTGGCGCACCTGTCCTTCCGCAAAGGAACCGTACACCTGGTTAAAGGCTTCCTTCTTTCTCTGGGTCACAATCTTTTCCTTATTGGCATCTGTCTCCTGCCTGTCCAAAGTATTCATGCACTGCAGAACGTAATATCCTTCTTCCCCTTTGACCACTTCGCTGACTTCATTCACGGATAGGTTAAAGGCACATTCTTCAACCTCTGCATCTATGGCGCCTTTTCCGAAGGTATGGGTAATGACCGAATCGTCGCTGTAAGCAGATGCTAACGTATAAAAATCCTCGCCCTGATTTAAACGATTTATGATATCAGAAGCCAGAGCTTTCTTTTCCGTATCTTCCTCCGGTGAACGCAGGAAAATCCAGTTGACGGTTACATTTCTTGCCTCATCGTCACTGATTTCAGGATTAATATCCCGGATAATGTAAATATATACTTTATGGGTAATGAGGTATTCCCTATACATCTGGGCAATCTGTTCCTCCGTAACGCCCATTGCCAAAGACTCCGCTTCCGTTAAGGAATCAAAATACTCCTTTGCCGCATAAATTACCTGTTCCTCTTCATCTTCCGTTAGCGTAACCTGATACTCTTCCGCAAGAAGATTCATGGTCTTAACCTGTGCAATTCTGGCAGCAACCGTATCCTTAACCCTGCTTTCCATGGAAACGTCATTGCTGGATACGCTCCAGATCTGGCTTCCGTATACCTCTTCATACCGGTTCTGGATATTGGTGAGATAAACCATAAACTCGTTTACATAACATGAACTTTTTCCTATACGGAAAACCTCATCCTTGGCAAAGCCTGTGGTCAGAACTATCTGCGTCACATTGCCCTGATCCTGATTTCCTGCGCCATCTTCCCTGCCGCATCCTAAAAGGGTAAGCAGCAGGCAAATTGCCAGTCCGCTGATGACCGCCCTTTTTATTTTTTTCTTATTCATATTCCTTTAGTATGCTCCTTGCAACACTGATACCATTTGCCGATGCCTGTTGTAAGCCTCTGGTTACTCCCGCACCATCCCCGATGGCTCTCAGTCCCTTAATACTTGTCTTGAAATCTTTGTCCACCACAACCCTGTTGCTGTAAAATTTCACTTCCACACCATAAAGCAGGGTTTCATCCGCTGCAATACCCGGTGTAATCTTATCCAGGGCTTCCAGCATCTCTTCGATATCCACCATAATACGATGAGGGAATACCAGGGATAAATCTCCCGGAACCGCATCCTTTAAAGTAGGCATCAGATTATTCCTGCAAAGCCGCTCTTCCGTTGTCCTTCTTCCCCTTTTAAAATCGCCGAAGGTCTGCACCAGGACTTTTCCCCCACAGAGCATGTTGGAAAGCTGGGCAATCTGTTTGCCGTATTCTATAGGTGTTTTAAAAGGCTTTGTGAAATTTTTGGACACCAGAATCGCAAAGTTGGTATTGTCCGTCTTATAATCCTTGGATTTGTACGCATGTCCGTTTACTACCGCCAGACCGTTTTCATAATATTCCGTTGCCACTTCTCCCGAAGGATTGGTACAGAAGGTCCGCACTTTATCATCAAAGGTAGGCGTGTGGTAAATCAGCTTTGCCTCATAAAGGTTTTCATTCAAAAACTGCATGACCTCATCACGCACTTCCACCCTGACGCCTACATCTACGGTTCCCGGCGTGGTTTCAATTCCGATTTCCTCACATTTATTTTTAAACCAGTCAGCGCCTTCTCTTCCTACTGCCGAAACGATTTCCTTTGCTAAAAAGGTATCGCCCTTATCAGTTACGACGCCTACGGCACACCCATCCTCCACAATAATCTGTTCCACCATGGTGTTAAACAGCAGCTTTGCTCCTGCCTCTTCCAGATGCTTTTGCAGCTTGCTGTATATTTTATATCCTTCCTCTGTGCCCAGATGCCTGATGGGACATTCTACCAGTTTCAGATTGGCATTAATTGCTTTTTTACGGATTTCCCGGATTTCCTTTTCCCGGTCTACTCCATATACATTTTTATCAGCACCGAATTTCAGGTAAACGCTGTCGGATTCCTGAATCAGTTCAATGGTCTTATCATATCCCAGAATCGCCGGGAGATTCCCTCCTACATCGGGAGAAAGGGATAATTTGCCGTCTGAAAACGCTCCCGCTCCTGCAAATCCTGTGGTAATGGAACAGGGCTTACAGCCTACGCATTGCTTCGTGACCCTTTTGGGACAGGTACGTTTTTCAATGCTTCTTCCTTTTTCAATCATCAATATCTTTATATCCGGTTTCTTTTCAAGCAGTTCGTAGGCGCAAAAAATGCCGCCAGGGCCTGCACCGATAATAATCACATCAAATTGTTGGTCTTTTACTTCGCTCATATAGCCACCGCCTTATGTAAATGTTGTTATTTTTTTATAGTTTTTGCTGTCCATGGAGATTTTAGCATGATATGGGAAATATGGCAAGTAAACGGGTGGGGTCCGAGGATGGCGGTCTGTAAAAACTTGGGGGCACAGGGGGATAACATCATTTCTTTCTTTGTGCGGTCTTACGAACATAAGATTTTCTAAATGTTCCGACCTGGGTATTGGGTTAGGGACGCAACCGGCATATAGCGGCATCCATGCCGCGATATGCCTTTCTCCAACGTCCTGTTGGAGAATTGCTGGGAGTGGAACGGAACATTAAGAAAAACTAATGTTCTCCACAGAGCACAAAGAAAGAAACAATGTTATTCCCCTGTGCCCCCCAAAATTTTTATGGATCGCCAGCCCCTCACTCTTACCTGTTAAATATGGAAATTGAAAGGAGGAAAGTTTTTAACTTCCAGACATGTTCTTACCCCACTGCATCTATAATAATAAAGTAACAAAAACCAAAGAAATGCAAAGGAAAAATACATCTGCAATCAAATGTGTTTGTCAACGTCTTACTATTACTATATTTATAGCAACAGATAGCAGGAAAGGAGGGGCGTGTTATAATTACCTGTAAAAATGAAAGCGGAAGGGAGAGAAATATTTATAGCTTCAACCGGGAATGAGTTATATTTGTTTGTTGTCTTTTTCTAATTCCAAGTATATACTTAATAAAAAGAAATATTGTAGGAGTAAAAACAATGAAAAAAGATTCTATTATTGGTTGCTTAATTACCATTACATTCGTTCTATTTCTTTGGTTCACTCTTAGATGGCAGCTTGCTCTAATCGGTACGCTTGCATTAATTCTTTGTGGGTGGGCTTATTCAAAATCGGAAGAGCAACTAGCAAAAAAAATTGCTGACGAAATAAAGAAAAATGATGAAGGGCAAGCTATAGAAGAAACAACTGGCGAATCAGAATGTCCGTAGAAGGAGGGAAAATGAAGAAAATAAATACTATTATATGTTACTTAATTGTCTTTGCATTCTTTCTGTTTCTTATTATATCTAGTTTTAAATGGCAGCTTACCCTAATCGGTGTTCTTGCACTCATTCTTCTGATATGGGCTTGTTCAAAACGTGAGGAACAGCTGGCAAAAAAAATTGCTGAAGAGGTAACAAGAAAAATGGATGAGCAAGTTATAGAAAAAACAACTGACGAACCGGAAAAACGACGACAAGACAAAGACAACAACCCAAAATAGACTTCTTGAATTTACCATTGCTATCTGGGCTAATTCAAATAACACGAACAATTTGTAAAAGAAACAATTGATAAAGCAAAGAAAAAGGATGGTAGAAAATGAAGAAATTACTTTACCGAGTAGGAGCTATATTTCTAAGTGTCCTACTCTCTTTTAATGTATGTATTTATAATGCAGTAACTGTTCATGCAATTGCTGGTGAAGAGATTGTGCTATTTATTGCCGCTATAGTACTAGGTTATATGTTTGATAAAAACGCAGATCAATTCCTAAAAGACATAGATATACTCCCCGAAGATGTCAATGTAGATGAAAACGGCAATGTCATCATATCCGAGGCGCAGATGCAGGAATTAATGGATGCTATAAAAGAGGTAACTCAGGATGCAAGGGGTAATGACATATATGGTATGTACATATATGAAAATACCGGCAGGGTTCCGGCTTTTGAAGAGTACGATGCGGCATATGCCCAATATAAAGGACTTGCAGCAAATAATGACTATTGGTTTGAATATATCAGCCACCCTGCCGGTGCCCGTGGATACTGGCTGCATGTAATACCTAATGACTGCTATTTTGTCGGTGACACTATAAGTGTGTCATTTTATACAATAAACCAAGCCACGCACACACCTGTAAAACTTACAGGTCAAAGGTATGTAGATGGTTTTTATGACTCTGCCTTAGAATCTGGTCCTGCTATTCATACGTATTGTGGCGCCCCGCATACGGCATTTGCTACACTTCAAGGTTTCCTGCAATGGGTTGAAGACGGCAGCCCTTACCAGAGAGTACCCGCAACCTATATGGGAGGAGACCTTGTTATCACAAGGGAACAGCTGCAAAATTATGGCGTCTCAGACAACACCATACCAGGCAGTGGCAATGGAAACGCCGGGAATAATGGAAATAATGAAAACAATGGAAATAACGGAAACTCCCAAGACTTACCCACTAAGCCCACCACTGAAATTGAATGGCTTGAACTCATCTACTACCGTCTGGGAGATATTCTCGATTATCTGGAAAAATCCGATCGGAAAGCTTCCTGACATAAGCAAAAACCGATACCGGATTTTTACAAAATTCAAAAACGTGCCGGCAGACATTCTGCCGACACGTTTTCTTTAGCAGAGGAAGAGGGAATCGAACCCCCGTTAACGGTTTTGGAGACCGCCGCACTA
>CAZZHJ010000154.1:0-5448 GCA_964653815.1 uncultured Lachnospiraceae bacterium | reverse complement strand
TACAAACAGTTTATAAATAGGAAAGACGTTGACGAAGAGAGTACATTGCTTTTTAAAATCAAAGCGAGCCGGAGACGGTGGGAGTCCGGTATGAGTAGAAGGCTATGGAAAATCACTTCCAAGTTGCGAAGACCAAAGGCGGAACCGGAGAGAAAGCACCGGGGAAGCTTAGTAGTTTGAGACGGCATTCCCCCGTTACGGGAAATCATATGAATCTATTAAGAGAGTATGCTGTAACAGGTGGTAACGAATTTTAACCTTCGTCCTTTTACGGGCGGAGGTTTTTTATATGATATTAGAAAGCAGACCATATTACAGCAGGAAAGAAAGGAGTAAATCATGTACCGGAAAGTTGAAACCAATGTCAATTTTGTAGAACATGAGAAAGAGACAGAAAAATTCTGGAGAGAGAGTAATATTTTTCAAAAAAGTATGGACAGCCGCAAGGAAGGACCTACCTATACTTTTTATGACGGACCTCCTACCGCTAACGGAAAACCCCATATCGGCCATGTGCTGACCCGCGTTATCAAGGATATGATTCCCAGATACCGTACCATGAAGGGCTATATGGTGCCGAGAAAAGCGGGCTGGGATACCCACGGCTTACCTGTTGAGCTGGAAGTAGAGCGTATGCTGGGACTGGACGGAAAGGAACAGATTGAAGAATATGGCCTTGACCCTTTCATCCAGAAATGTAAGGAAAGCGTTTGGAAATATAAAGGAATGTGGGAGGATTTCTCAGGAACTGTAGGTTTCTGGGCGGATATGGATGACCCCTACGTAACCTATCATGATGATTTTATTGAGTCCGAATGGTGGGCCTTAAAGGAAATCTGGAATAAGGACTTATTATATAAAGGCTTTAAAATCGTACCCTACTGCCCCCGCTGCGGGACGCCTTTATCCTCTCACGAGGTGGCACAGGGCTATAAATCCGTAAAGGAGCGTTCTGCAACTGTCCGCTTTAAGCTGAAAGGAAAGGATGAATATTTCCTGGCATGGACAACCACACCCTGGACCCTGCCCAGCAATACCGCACTCTGCGTAAATCCTGATGAGACCTATGCCAAGGTAAAAGCGGCGGACGGTTATACCTATATTATGGCGGAGGCTTTGCTTGATACTGTTATGGCAAAGGTGGCTGAGGATGGAAAGCCCGCATACGAGGTCCTGGAAACCTATGTAGGTAAAGATCTGGTTGGAACAGAATATGAAGCGCTGTACGACTGTGCTGATGAATCAGCAAAGAAACAGAATAAAAAAGCGCATTTTATTACAGCGGATAATTACGTAACATTGACAGACGGTACAGGTATCGTTCATATTGCACCTGCTTTTGGTGAAGACGATGCCAGAGTGGGACGGGAAAACGACCTGCCTTTTGTACAGTTTGTTGACGGCAAAGGAAATATGACGGAAGAGACTCCTTTTGCAGGATTGTTTGTAAAGGATGCGGACCCTAAAGTGCTGGTGGATTTAGACAGCAGGGGCTTACTCTTTGACGCTCCCAAATTTGAGCATGATTATCCTTTCTGCTGGAGATGTGATACTCCTCTTATTTACTATGCAAGAGAGTCCTGGTTTATCAAAATGACAGCAGTAAAAGAGGACTTGATCCGCAATAACAATACCATTAACTGGATTCCCGAATCCATCGGAAAAGGACGTTTCGGCGACTGGCTTGAGAATATCCAGGACTGGGGTATTTCCCGTAACCGTTACTGGGGCACGCCTTTAAATGTGTGGACCTGTGACTGCGGACATATGGAATCCGTGGGAAGCCGTCAGGAATTATTTGAAATGAGCGGGGATGAAAGGGCTAAGACAGTAGAACTGCACAGACCCTATATTGATGAGATTACCATGAAATGTCCTAAGTGCGGCGGCACCATGCACCGCGTACCGGAGGTTATTGACTGCTGGTTTGACTCGGGAGCAATGCCCTTCGCACAGCATCATTATCCTTTTGAGAATAAGGAATTGTTTGACAGCCAGTTCCCGGCACAGTTTATTTCTGAGGCTGTGGATCAGACAAGAGGATGGTTCTATTCCCTGTTAGCAGAGTCTACTCTTATTTTCAATAAGGCTCCTTATGAAAATGTTATTGTTTTAGGACATGTACAGGATGAAAACGGACAGAAGATGAGCAAATCCAAAGGAAATGCAGTTGACCCCTTTGATGCGCTGGCAGAATACGGAGCAGATGCGATTCGTTGGTATTTCTATATCAATTCTGCACCATGGCTGCCCAACCGTTTCCACGGGGATGCGGTTAAAGAGGGACGAAGCAAGTTCATGGGCACTCTTTGGAATACCTATGCGTTCTTTGTACTGTATGCCAATATTGATGATTTCGATGCAACAAAATATACATTGGAATATGATAAACTGGCCGTTATGGATAAATGGCTGTTATCCAAGCTGAACTCCACCGTGAAGGCAGTGGATGAAAATCTGGATAATTACAGGATTCCCGAGGCGGCAAGAGCTTTGACCGGCTTTGTGGATGATATGAGTAACTGGTATGTCAGAAGAAGCCGTGAGCGTTTCTGGGCAAAAGGAATGGAGCAGGATAAGATCAATGCTTATATGACCCTTTATACTGCCCTTGTTACCATTGCTAAAGCAGCGGCTCCCATGGTTCCTTTTATTACTGAGGATATTTACCGCAATCTGGTATGCAGTATTGATAAAAATGCACCGGAAAGTATTCACTTATGCGATTTCCCCAAGGTAGAGGAATCCATGATCGATACCCAGCTGGAAAAGGATATGGATGAGGTATTGAAAATCGTGGTTATGGGACGTGCGGCAAGAAATGCAGCCAACATTAAAAACCGTCAGCCTATCGGGGATATGTATGTGAAAGCGCCGGCGGCTTTATCCCAGTTCTATGTGGACATTATCGAAGACGAATTAAACGTGAAGAAAGTAACCTTTGCAGAGGATGTTAGCGCGTTTACAACTTACAGCTTTAAGCCTCAGCTTCGTACTGTAGGGCCTAAATATGGCAAACAGCTTGGCGGTATTCAGAAGACTTTGGCTTCTTTAGACGGCAGCAGCGCTATGGATGAGCTGAATGAAAAGGGAATGCTGAAATTTGATGTGGATGGAGTAGAAGTGACCTTATTTAAGGAAGACCTGCTGATTTCCATGGAACAGAAGGAAGGCTTTGTAACGGAAGCGGACAATACGGTTACCGTTGTGCTGGATACGAACCTTTCCGAAGAATTAATAGAAGAAGGCTTTGTATTTGAGGTCATCAGCAAGATTCAGACTATGCGTAAGGACAGTAAGTTTGAAGTAACCGACCATATCAAGGTTGCTGTTACAGGTAATGAAAAGCTGGGCGGCATTGTTATGGCAAACAAGGAATCCATTGCTTCCAAGGTTCTGGCCGATGAGATGGTTACGGAAGGAAGCTTTGCAGTAAGCAAAGAATGGAGTGTCAACGGAGAAAAGGTTACAATCTCTTTAGAGAAAGCGTAAGAAGTTAAAGGAGTACTGAAAACTCGGAAAATAAAATACCGGTTCTTCCGGCTTAAAACAGCTGGAAGAACCGGTATTTTGTAAATAATCATTCATCATAAAAAGCCACAAAATCAGTAGGCTTGTTCAAAACAATATTCCGTATGTATCTTGCCATAATTAATTGTGTCCGCTTATGTTTATCCAAATATAAGGATTCCTGTGCTCAAAAGAATATTAAGTAGCCATATAATAATTGCAAATACGACTCCCACAATGCTCAATACTTTGCCCGCAGTTGCCATTCCTGCTTTACTAGATCCGCTACCAAGCCTTGCACGGTTTACTCCCAGCGAGCCGAAGATGATGCTGACAATAGGTATTAAAATCGTAACCAGACTGATAATGCCAAATACCAGTGCCAGAGTTGCAGCAGAAGAGTTATCTACTGTCTGGACCGGAACTGCCTGGGGAACAGGTTGTCCGTTTGTATCATAGGCAGGCTGTCCGGGCATAGGGACATCTTGCTGCATTAAAGTAAAAAGCTGTTCAAGGCTGTCTTTAAAAGGCTTCTTCTGCAAAGTGGCTACAAATCCGTCCAAATCCATTTCATTGCCAAAATTGCCTTTTAACCATGCTTCCAAGTGCAAAACGCTGCCATTATAGCCCCATTTTATATATTTGTAGCCTTCTAGCATAGCATCTCCGGCCCGAAAAGCCGGTTCCCCTTTCCAGTCAGATGGAGAAAAACCATTTTTCTGTAAATAGTCATTCATCATAAAAGCTACAAAATCATCAGGTTTGTTTAAAACAATGTCTCGTATGTATCTTGCCATATTCTATTGCTCCCCTCTTATACTAGGTAATATTATAGTTAAATTAAATATACAATTATAGTATTAGGGTTGTCAATGAGGGTGTTGGGATCATTATAGAATATATTTGTGAAATTTATCCATATAAAAAGATAATAGGGGGAAAATATTTCACAAATTGATTTTTTTCTACTCTTTATATTTATGGGAAATTATTGTATAATGATGATTGTGTAGTCAAAATACTATGCTTGAATTTGAATTACATGATACAGAAACATGAGGAGGAAACCATGGCCAAGAAAAAAACAGCAGTATTATCAACTTTTGATAAAGAGTTATTTAAAAGAAGCGTTCTTTATAATGTAAAGACTCTTTACCGCAAAACTCTTGAAGAGGCGACCAGCCAACAGATATTTCAGGCTGTTTCCTATGCAATCAAGGATGCAATTGTAGATAATTGGTTAGAGACACAAAAGCAATATGAAAAAGATGACCCCAAAACCGTTTACTATATGTCAATGGAGTTTTTGATGGGTCGCGCTTTAGGTAACAATATGATTAACCTTCAGGCATATACCGCTGTGAAGGAAGTATTGGAAGAACTGGGACTGGATATTAATGCCATTGAGGATCAGGAACCGGATGCTGCATTGGGAAACGGTGGTCTGGGAAGACTTGCCGCATGTTTTCTGGATTCTCTTGCCACATTGGGATATGCATCTTACGGATGCGGAATCCGTTACAGATACGGTATGTTTAAACAGGAGATCAAGGATGGATTCCAGATAGAGGTACCGGATAACTGGCTGGCGGATGGAAATCCTTTCGAGCTGCGCCGTCCCGAGTATGCAAAAGAAGTTAAATTTGGCGGTTATGTAACGGTTCATCAGGATGAAAATGGCAGAAATGTCTTTGCACAGGAAGGTTATCAGTCAGTAACGGCAATTCCTTATGATCTGCCTATCGTAGGTTATGGCAACGGAATCGTGAATACACTTCGTATCTGGGATGCACAGCCTGTGGAGTGTTTCAGGTTGGATTCCTTTGATAAGGGAGATTACCGTCAGGCTGTTGAGCAGGAAAACCTTGCGAGAAATATTGTCCTGCATATACAGAATCATTTGCCATGTACACGAAATCATAATCGCCAAGGTTCAGG
>CAZZHJ010000153.1:0-5513 GCA_964653815.1 uncultured Lachnospiraceae bacterium | reverse complement strand
CAGTGTTAATGTAAAGGATGGATTGGTCAGACTTTTAAAACCGGACAGCCTGTCCACGGGAATTACCGTGACAATACAGAATTCCGGCATCAGTCTTGATTTTCATCTGATCGTTGCTTACGGAGTAAATATTCTTACCGTTTCGGATAATTTGATCAGCACTGTAAAATATAAGGTGAAAGAATTTACAGGATTAAAAGTAGAAAAAGTCAACATCTTCGTAGAAGGTGTTCGAGTAATCGATTAAGGAGGATTTCGTTGTGTCTGCAAATACCATCGACAACAAAATGCTTTGCAAGATGTTTTTGGCTGGGGCAAAATGCCTGGAAGCCAATAAAGAGTATATTAATGAATTAAATGTTTTTCCGGTTCCCGACGGAGATACCGGAACCAATATGACAATGACAATTATGTCTGCGGCCAATGAAGTTGCAGGACTGGATGAAAATACCGATATGAAGGTGATTGCAAAAGCAATTTCATCAGGTTCCCTGCGCGGTGCAAGAGGCAATTCAGGGGTTATTTTATCCCAGCTTTGCAGAGGCTTTTGCAAGGTCATCAGGGACGTGGATGAAATTGATAAAGCGACTTTGGCCAGCGCTTGTGAAAAAGCGGTAGAGAGCGCTTATAAAGCTGTTATGAAGCCCAAAGAAGGCACTATTTTAACTGTTGCCAAGGGACTTTGTGAAAAGGCAATGGATATGTCTGAGGATGCGGATGCAGATTTGGATACCTGTATAGATGAAGCGATTAAGTATGCAAAAGAAGTGCTTGACAAAACGCCGGAAATGCTTCCTGTATTAAAACAGGCAGGCGTTGTGGATTCCGGCGGACAGGGCCTGATTGAATTTTTAACAGGTGCACAGAAGGCATTCAGGGGAGAAGAAATTGATTTTACAATCAATACCGTGGCGGCAGCATCCGGAAGGGTAAATGTTGACAGCCTTGCGGCAGATACCTCTGACATCAAGTTCGGATATTGTACAGAATTTATTATTATGCTGGATAAGGTTTTCAATATTAAGCACGAAATGGATTTTAAGGATTATCTGGAGTCCATAGGCGATTCCATCGTCGTAGTTGCAGATGATGACATTGTCAAAGTGCACGTTCATACCAATGATCCCGGCCTTGCTATCCAGCGTGCATTGACCTACGGTGCATTATCCAACTTAAAGATTGATAACATGCGTCTTGAGCATCAGGAAAAGCTCTTTAAGGAAGAACAGAAGAATGCTTCTCTTCAGGCAGAGGCACCTGCAGTAGAAGAGCATAAGGATGTAGGCTTTATTTCCGTTTCCATCGGGGATGGATTAAATGCTATATTTAAGGACCTTGGGGTTGACCGGATCATTGAGGGCGGTCAGACCATGAATCCCAGTACGGATGATATTTTAACCGCTATTGAAAGCGTAAATGCGGATACGGTTTTTGTATTCCCCAACAACAAAAATATCATTATGGCGGCAAACCAGGCAAAGACTATGGTAGAGGATAAGGAAGTCATTGTTATCCCCACCAAAAACATTCCCCAGGGCATTTCGGCCATTATCGGTTATGTACCGGAGATGTCAGCTTTGGAAAATGAAGCAAATATGACTGAGGAAATTGAAAACGTTGCTACCGGACAGGTAACCTATGCGGTACGCGATACGGAAATCGATGGAAAAACCATTCACGAAAATGATATTATGGGAATTGGTGACCATGGTATGTTAGCCGTAGGTACGGACATTTCGGATACCACAGCAGAGATGGTGGACCAGATGCTGTTGGATTCTGATGCAGAGTTAATCAGTATTTATTATGGCGCTGACGTGACGGAGGAAGACGCCGAAGCGCTCCGTGAGCGGATTGAAAAGGCACATCCGGATTGTGATGTGGAATTGCAGTTTGGTGGTCAGCCCGTATATTATTATGTAGTTTCAGCAGAGTAGGAAAATGAATTTTAATACCAGTATGAAGGAACTTAAGGGCATCGGTGATAAAAACGGTGCCCTTTTTCATAAATTGAATATTGATACGGTAGGGGATTTGCTGCAAAGATTTCCAAGGGCCTATGAAAGCTATAAGGAGCCGGTTTCCCTGAATGAAGCCGCCGCTATGGAAAAAGCCGCAGTAAAAGGGGTTATCGTATCCCAGATATCATTAAGCCGTATAAAAGGATATCAGATTCTTCGATTTATCGCCAAAGATGATGAAGGGAATCCTTTTCATGTGCGTATTTTTAATATGCCGTATTTAAAAAAGACTCTGGTTTGCGGCAGCCAGTATATATTTTACGGGAAAGTTATAACGGTGGCGGACCATCTGCAGATGGATCAGCCGAAGATGTACAAGCCTGATAAATACATGGAGATGACAAAAGGGTATATCCCTATCTATGTCTGTACAAAAGGGCTTTCCAACGATACCATACGCAAATATGTGTCTATAGGGCTTAAGGAAACGGAAAACAGCCTCCAGGACCCCCTTCCAGAGATTTTACTGGAAAAGCGGGGATTTCCCCATTATGCACATACATTGGCAATTATGCACAATCCTGACAGCATGGAACAGCTTTATGATGCGAAAAAGAGAATTGCTTACGAAGAATTCTTTTATTTCCTCTTGTCAACAAAGCAGAATCAAAACCAGGTGGCGTTAAAGACCGAAGAAAATTGTTTTATTCCCTGCGCCCAGACAGGGCGGCTCATAGAAGCCCTTCCCTTCAGACTTACGGATTCCCAGAAGCGGGCATGGGAGGAAATAGAAGGGGATCTTTACGGCGGAACTGTCTGCAACCGGCTGTTACAGGGGGATGTAGGCTGTGGAAAGACTATGATAGCAGTGCTTTCCCTGCTTTGCTGTGTATGCAACGGAAAACAAGGGGCGTTAATGGCGCCTACGGAGGTTCTTGCCGTCCAGCATTTCAAATTGATAGAAGAAATGACAAAGAAATATAAGCTTCCTTTCAAAACGGTATTGCTGACCGGAAGCATCCGGGCAAAAGAAAAACGGAGCGCTTATGAGGAAATTGCCTCGGGCAGCAAAAATCTGGTAGTAGGAACCCATGCCCTTTTGGAAGAGGGTGTAGAGTTTCATAATCTGGGACTGGTAGTTACTGATGAACAGCATCGTTTTGGCGTAAAGCAGCGGACAGTCTTAACCGGCAAAGGAAAGGATGTCCATACCATGGTTATGTCGGCGACGCCCATTCCCCGTTCTCTGGCAATGATTTTGTACGGCGGGCTGTCCGTATCCACGATTCCGGAGCTTCCGGGAGACAGACTTCCGATTAAGAATGCAGTGGTGGATACCAGATACAGGCAGACAGCCTATAAATTTATGAAGGATGAAATTGACAAAGGCAGGCAGGTATATATTATCTGTCCCATGGTGGAATCGGGCATTATGGAAGAACTGGAAAATGTGGAAGATTACAGCCGGAAGATGAAAGACGTTTTTGGAGATACTATCCGTATTGCCTCCCTTCACGGAAAAATGAAGGGTGCAGAGAAAACCCGCATTATGAATGAATTTGCCGATGGGAATTATGATATTCTAGTGTCAACTACCGTAATTGAAGTGGGAATAAATGTGCCAAACGCTACGGTTATGATGATTGAAAACGCTGAAAGATTCGGACTTGCAGCCCTTCACCAGCTCAGAGGAAGAGTGGGAAGGGGCATTCACCAGTCCTACTGTATTTTTGTGGATTCTACAGGGAATGACAAGAGCAAAAAGCGGCTGGAAATTCTGGGAAAGACCAATGATGGCTTTGAAATCGCCAATGCGGATTTAAAAATGCGCGGTCCCGGAGAAATGTCTGGCACCCTGCAAAGCGGAGATTCCGGTTTTGTCTATGCCGATATTTATGAAGACGCTGATATGCTTTATCTTGCCAATGAGGATGTGGAAGAACTGTTAAAGGCAGATGCCGGGCTCCTTTTGCCGGAACACAGACAGCTGAAAGAAAAGTGGGAAGATGTTTTAAGAAACGGCTATCTCCATACAATATAATGTGTTTTTACTTGATTTTTTTCCAAGTTATGGTATAGTAAACGCAGAGCGTTTACTATCATCGGCGGTCGCCAAATGAGTATTGGACTCTCTGATTATAGTAAATCTGATTAAAAGATTGGAGTTGTAACATAGCATGGCAAAGACAACAGATTATGATGCGTCCAGCATAAAGGTACTGGAAGGCTTAGAGGCTGTCCGTGTACGTCCCGGGATGTATATCGGCAGTGTTTCCACCAAAGGTCTAAACCATTTGATTTATGAAATTGTAGATAACTCGGTAGATGAGCATCTTGCCGGTTTTTGTTCTCATATCAAGGTATGTCTGGAAGCGGACGGTTCCGCCACCATCAGTGACAACGGCCGCGGTATTCCCGTGGAAATGCATGAAAAAGGAATCAGTGCGGAGCGTCTGGTTTTTACCACCCTTCATGCCGGCGGTAAGTTTGATGATTCGGCATATAAGACCAGCGGCGGTCTTCACGGCGTAGGCTCATCGGTGGTAAATGCTTTATCTTTATATCTTACAGTACGGGTTTCCAGAAACGGCCATATCTATGAGGATAAATACGAGCGCGGCATTCCCGTCCAGGAATTGGAAAACGGTCTTCTGCCCGTTGTGGGAAAAACAAAAGAGACGGGAACTACCATTAATTTTATGCCGGACGGGGAAATCTTTGACCGCACCCGGTTTAAGGCGGAGGATGTCAAGAGCCGTCTCCATGAAACTGCATACCTGAATCCTGCCCTGACCATTGAATTTGAAGACAGGAGAGGGGAAGAACCGGATATTCAGGTGTTCCATGAACCGGAGGGAATCGTCGGTTTTGTAAAAGCCATGAACGGTTCCAAAGAAACCGTAAGCGATGTGATTTACTTCCAGGGTGAGGCCGAAGGCATTTCTGTGGAATGTGCATTCCAGTATGTCAATGAATTTCATGAAAATGTCATGGGATTTTGTAATAATATCCATAATGCAGAAGGCGGAACCCATATAACTGGCTTTAAGTCTTCTTTCACCAACGTAATCAATTCCTATGCCAGGGAATTAAATATATTAAAAGAAAAAGACCAGAATTTTACGGGAGCGGATGTAAGAAATGGCATGACAGCCATTATTTCCATCAAACATCCGGATCCCCGTTTTGAGGGACAGACCAAGACCAAGCTGGATAACCAGGATGCCGCTAAAATTGTCAGCAAAATAACGGGAGATGAAGTTGTCAGGTTTTTTGACCGCAATCTGGAAGTTTTGAAAGCTGTCATCGGATGTGCTGAAAAAGCGGCAAAAATCCGGAAGTCAGAGGAAAAAGCTAAGACCAATATGTTGACCAAGCAGAAGTTTTCCTTTGAATCTAACGGAAAGCTTGCAAATTGCGAGTCAAAGGATGCAGAAAAATGCGAAATCTTTATTGTAGAGGGTGATTCTGCAGGAGGTTCTGCAAAAACGGCAAGAAACAGAAAATACCAGGCAATTCTTCCCATCAGAGGACAAAGGCTGAATGTGGAAA
>CAZZHJ010000152.1:0-5573 GCA_964653815.1 uncultured Lachnospiraceae bacterium | reverse complement strand
AGGGACGCAAACGGCATATATGCGGCATCCGTGCCGCAGATATGCCTTTCTCCAACGTCCTGTTGGAGAATTGCTGTATTTAGAACGGAACATTAAGAAAAACTAATGTTCTCCATAGAGCACAAGAAAAGAAATATGTTATCCCCTATGCCCCAAGGTTTTTACAGACTGCCCGCTCCGGCGTTTCTGGATATGGAAGGATGAGAGGTAAAGATATGGAGTTATGTAAACTTCCTACACCTTGTTATGTGGTGGATGAGGAGAAATTAATTCATAATTTGACGATTTTGCAGAAGGTGGAACGGGATACGGGATGCCATATTTTGTTGGCACAGAAGGCGTTTTCTTTTTTTTATGCTTATCCTCTTATTGGGAAGTATATAAGCGGGACCACGGCAAGCGGTTTGTTTGAAGCAAGGCTGGGCAGGGAGAAAATGGGGAAGGAGAACCATGTTTTTTGCCCGGCTTATAAGGAAGAGGAGATTGTCAGGCTGCGTGAGATTTGTGATCATATCATTTTTAATTCTGCCAGTCAGTATGAGAAGTATCATAACATATGTTCCGAAAATAGTTTAGGACTGCGAATCAATCCGGAGTGTTCTACCCAGGAGGGGCATGAAATTTATGATCCGTGTGCTCCGGGTTCCAGGCTGGGGATGACGCTGCAGAACTTAAAAGAATGGCTGGATGCTTCCTATGGAGGACGGCTTCCGGAGGATGTGGAAGGTTTGCATTTTCATACGCTCTGTGAGCAGAATGCAGATGATCTGAAGAAGACCCTGGATGCGGTGGAAGAAAAGTTTACGACATATCTGTCACAAATAAAGTGGCTGAATATGGGCGGCGGTCATCATATTACAAGAGAGGATTATGATATTGCCCTGCTTGAAGAGTGTATCCGGCATATGAAGGATACTTACGGTGTAGAGGTGTATCTGGAGCCGGGAGAAGCAGTTGCCCTGAATGCAGGTTATTTTGTGACAGAGGTGTTAGATAAAGTGGAGAACGGCATGGAAATATTGATACTGGACGGTTCTGCCGCCTGTCACATGCCGGATGTATTGGAGATGCCTTATCGTCCGCCTCTACGGGACGGGGGAGAGCCGGGAGAGAAGGCTTATACCTACAGGCTGGCTTCGGCAACCTGTCTGGCGGGGGATGTTATAGGGGATTACTCTTTTGATCGGGAGATAAAGCCAGGGGATAAGCTGGTGTTTGAGGATATGGCAATTTATTCCATGGTTAAAAATAACACCTTTAACGGAATGCCTCTTCCGTCCATTGCCATTAAAAGGGCTGGAGGAGATTGTGAAATCATAAGGAGTTTTGGATATGAAGATTTCAAAGAGCGATTGTCATAACAGGATGCCGGGAGAATATGAAGCACATTCCGGCTGTATGATGATTTGGCCGGTGAGACCCGGTTCCTGGATTTATGAAGGGCGGGATGCCAAGAAGACTTTTTGTGAAATTGCAGATGCCATTGCAGCCGATGAAAAGTTGTTTATGCTGGCGGATAAGGTCCATTCAGAAGAAACAAAACAGATGTTATCAAAGTGCGTAAACCACGAAAATATGCAGGTTCTGGAAATAGAAACAGATGATGCATGGGCAAGGGATACAGGTCCCACTTTCGTGCTGGATGCAGATGGAAATGTCCATGGCATCAGCTGGAGCTTTAATGCCTGGGGCGGAGCCTATGACGGCTTATATGCCCATTGGGATAAGGATGATAGAGTAGCAGGAGAGGTATGCAGGCAGCTGGGATATGATTGCATAGATGCGTCGCCTTTTATTCTGGAAGGTGGTTCTGTCCATTCCGACGGGGAGGGGACGATTATGACTACAGAGGCCTGTCTCTTAAGTCCCGGGCGCAATTCCCATATGACAAGGGAAGAAATAGAACAGACGCTGTGCCGCTATTTGGGCGGAGAAAAGGTAATATGGCTGCCCCACGGTATCTATGGGGATGAGACCAACGAGCATGTGGATAATATGTGTGCCTTTCTAAAACCGGGAGTTGTGGCTCTGGCGTGGACGGATGATAAAAACAATCCTCAATATTTCTATTCCAAAGAAGCATATGAGGTTTTGAGCAGGACAAGGGATGCCAGAGGCAGGAAAATAGAAATCGTAAAGCTGCCTCTGCCAAAACAGCCGGTCTGTATTACGGAGGAAGAATGCAGAGGCTTTGTTTTTGAAGAGGGGGAAGATGAAAGGGATGTGGGAGAACGCCTGGCGGCAAGTTATGTAAACTTCTATATTTCCAATTACAGCGTAATCTTACCCCAGTTTGGGGATGAAAATGATGCTTTGGCGGTAAAACTGATGGGACAGGCTTTTCCGGACAGGAAGATTGTGCCCATAATGGCAAGGAGCATCATTGTAGGCGGCGGAAATATTCATTGTATAACCCAGCAGATTCCATTAGGAAGGAGTAAAAGGATATGAGAAATGTAACAGCAGCGGCAGTTCAGATGCAGATGGAAGATTCTGTAGAAAAGAATATAAAGAAAGCGGATGAAATGGTAAGGGAGGCCGCAGCAAAAGGCGCAGACATTGTGTTGCTGCCGGAATTGTTTGAACGGCCTTATTTTTGCCAGGAACGCCGTTATGAATATTATGATTATGCCCTTCCCACAGAAGAAAACCCTGCCGTAAACCACTTCCGGAAAATGGCAGGGGAGTTGGGGGTGGTAATTCCCGTAAGCTTTTATGAAAGGGCGGGAAACCGGCTGTATAATTCCATTGCAGTTATCGATGCAGATGGCGCACTGCTTGGGGTATACAGAAAGACTCATATTCCCGATGACCATTACTATCAGGAGAAATTTTACTTTTCTCCGGGAGATACGGGCTTTCAGGTGTGGGATACCAGATGCGGCAGAATCGGCATCGGCATCTGCTGGGACCAGTGGTTCCCGGAGACGGCGCGGATTCTGGCATTAAAGGGAGCGGAGCTTTTATTGTATCCTACGGCTATCGGAAGCGAGCCGATTTTGGAAGGCGACAGCAGCGGGCATTGGAGACGGGTAATGCAGGGACATGCGGCGGCAAATACAGTACCGGTCATTGCGGCAAACCGTATCGGTAAGGAGTGCGTAAAGCCCTGTGAGGAAAACGGCGGACAGGCTTCGGAGTTGGTATTTTACGGTTCTTCCTTTATGACCGATGCCACAGGGGAATTGATTCAGAGCGCATCAAGGGACAAAGAGGAAATTCTGACAGCTTCCTATGATCTGGAGCAGTGTGCCAGGGAAAGACTGGAATGGGGGCAGTTCAGAGAAAGAAGGCCGGAATGTTACAAGGAACTGGCATGGTAAAAAAAACAAAAAGTGGATATTTCAAGCAATCCATATGAAGCGTATGATGCATATAAGTCATTCACACCGGACTGATTTCAAAGGGACTGACAGCTGTGGGCAGAATGGTGTGTGAGGAGGATGTAATGAATACGCAGAATAAGACAATGAGAACCGTACTGGCAGGACTTTTTGCAGCCCTGACCTGTGTGGCAACTATGATTATCAGGATTCCTACCTTTAAGGGATATGTGCATATCGGGGACTGTATGGTAATTGCATCAGGTGTTATTTTAGGCCCGGCAGTAGGCGCACTTGCAGCAGGAATCGGTTCCATGCTGGCGGATTTGCTTGGCGGATACTATGTTTTCTCCATGGCAACCTTTGTCATTAAATTCGGAGCGGCATTTGTGGCGGGCATAACATTTACAGCGATTCAAAAGGTTCTCAAAAAATATGATATCCCGGCAACCGTTTTAGCGGGGCTCGGTTCAGAAATAACAGTAGTTTTGGGATATTTTGTATTTGAAATCTTTTATGAAGGTTTTCCGGCGGCAGTTGCGGAAATCATTCCCAATGGTGTCCAGGGTGTAGCCGGATTAATCCTTGCAACAGTTTTAATACCGGTTTTATTGCAGATTCCCATGATACGGAACATCATGGTTGCTTTAAACTTAAACATAAAGAAGCAGCAATATTAAAGAAAGAATAGCGGATGATGAAGTAAAAGCTTTTAATCAAAAAAATATTAATTAAAATTGCTATGAAATCAGAATAATAAAGAGACAAATGTCATAGAAAAGAGATGAAACATGTTAAATAAACATGTATCATCTCTTTTTTATATTTCCAATATAAAAAACGGGGCTGCAGGCGAAAGAAGCGGGTGAGTTTGTAAAGGAAGCAATTAAATGTCCTGGAAATGTAGCCATGAGAAAGGGGGAGGAGCAGGGAAAATAATAAATATCATATGTAATTTATTTTAGTTGGCAAGCGTTTCGTTACAAAGGATAACTGTATAAATCAAAATACGGTAGCGGTTAAGGCTATCGAAATTATGAAGGAGGATATTAGAATGAAGAAAAAAATTTTGAGCGTATTATTAAGCACAGCATTGGCTGCAATGCTGCTTACCGGATGCGGGAGCACACCTGCAAGTTCACAGGGAGAACAGGAAACTCCTGTAGCAGAAGCCGAAACCGAAGATGTAGGCGGAGCAGATGCAGCATCAGGCCAGACCGGCGGAAGGATTTTCGGATATACCTGTATGGATGGCACCAATCCCTTCTTTGTAACGTTGGAAGCATCCATCAGGGAAGTTGTAGAGGCTAACGGAGATACACTGATTTCCATGGATCCGGCAAATGACTCCAATAAACAGATAGACCAGATTGAGGATATGATTTCCAGAGGCGTAGAAGTTATCTTTGTAAATCCGGTAGATGCAGACGGCATTATCCCGGCGCTGGATATGTTAAAGGATGCAGGTGTTACCGTTTTCGGATTTGATACGGAAGTAGGCGATATGAGCTACTTAACCTCATATGCAGGTTCTGATAACTACAATGCAGGTTACGTATGCGGAGAAGATTTGGCAAAGAAATGTCCTGAAGGCGGGGACATTATTGTACTGGATTCCCCTACTATGCAGTCTGTAACCGACAGAACCAACGGATTCCTGGATGCCATTGAAAAATCCGGCGTAAAATTCAACATTGTGGGACAGCAGGATGCAATGGGAAATCAGCAGATTGCAAATGAAAAAGCAACTGACCTTTTAACAGCTCATCCTGACGTAGTAGCAATCTTCGGCGGCAATGACCCTACAGCCCTTGGTGCATATGCAGCGGCTGATGCGGCAGGTGTATCTCCCATGATCTATGGCGTAGACGGTTCTCCTGATGTAAAGGCGTTGTTGAAAGGCACAATGATTGAAGGAACAGGCGCACAGTCTCCTATCACAATCGGAAAGACCATTGCCAATACAGCATATGACTGGCTTGCTGGAAAAGAAGTAGAAGAATATATTCCAATCGAAACATTCCTTGTAACAGAAGATAATGTTGACGATTACGGAACTGACGGCTGGCAGTAATCACACAAAAGGGCTTTGTTCCTGAAACCGGAGCCAAAGCCCTTTTATAAACTTAAAACAGCACGGCTAAGCGTGCATTTTATAAGACTGGTGGTGATAATTTGTGAGTAAACAATATTTACTTGAAATGAAGGGAATCAGCAAATCCTTCCCGGGTGTGAAAGCGCTGCAGAATG
>CAZZHJ010000151.1:0-5583 GCA_964653815.1 uncultured Lachnospiraceae bacterium | reverse complement strand
GTTCAGCAGCAACCGGGAGCATAGGATTTGTGTGACCGTGTGCAGGAATACAAAAAAATGCAACTTTTTTCATTCGTCCTCACCATCCTTTTCCTGAAATGCCACGCCGAACAATTCAGTAAACGCTCCTTTTGGCGGAATAGCAATGCCCCGTTCCTCATCGCCTAGAATGAGCAGCGTATCTCCCGGTTTAATTTCAAATATGTCCCGCGCTTGTTTCGGAATAACAATCTGACCTTTTTCTCCAACAGTGGCCGTCCATGCATATTTACCCTTTGGTGCTGTCATTTTCTTTCTCCTTTTAAGTATGATTTGTATAACTAATTATATTTTTCATACTAGCAGATGTCAATAGAAATCTATAACTGTTTTGATACCGAAACGCGAAATACTTTACATCAGATGCAGACGTTATCATTTTATGAAAAACGCGACGGGATAATATTGACAAATATTTCCTGTCTCATTATAATTTAAAACAGTAATAATTACTGATTTTGATTGTGAGGTATCTGATGGCAGCTATTAAGTATAGCCGGCAAAGGAAAGCAATTAAGGATTTCCTTATGACCAGAAAGGATCATCCGACGGCAGAAACTGTTTATTTAAATGTGCGGGAAACCTATCCCCATATCAGTCTGGGTACTGTTTACCGCAATTTAACCCTTTTATCCGATATGGGCGATATCCAGAAGCTCCATTTAGGAGACGGTCTCGACCATTTTGACTCAGATATTCATCCCCACGATCATTTTTTATGTACGGAATGCGGCGCCGTTCTGGATATTGATTTTCAGTCCGATGATGACTTCAACATGGACGAGCGTGCCAATTCCACTTTTGACGGCATGATTACCGGTCATATTACATATTTTCACGGGATTTGTCCGGAATGCTGTAAAACCTCAGTATAAAATGGTATTTATACCATTAATTTAATAAAGAAAAGGAGAATGGAAAGATGAAATTTGTATGTAGCGTATGCGGCTATGTCCACGAAGGAGATGCTGCACCGGAAAAATGTCCTGTATGTAATGCTTCCGCAGAGAAATTTACTGCTCAGGGCGACGAAAGAACATGGGCAGCAGAGCACGTTGTAGGTGTTGCTCAGGGTGTATCCGAGGATATTCTTGCTGACTTAAGAGCAAACTTTAACGGAGAATGCAGCGAAGTTGGTATGTATCTTGCAATGGCAAGAGTTGCCTTTAGAGAAGGTTATCCCGAAATCGGTTTATATTGGGAAAAGGCTGCTTACGAAGAAGCAGAGCACGCTGCTAAATTTGCAGAATTACTTGGCGAAGTGGTAACAGACTCCACCAAGAAGAACCTTGAGATGAGAGTAGAAGCAGAGAACGGCGCAACAGCAGGTAAATTTGACCTTGCAAAACGTGCAAAAGCAGCTAACCTTGACGCTATCCATGATACCGTTCATGAGATGGCAAGAGATGAGGCTCGTCATGGAAAAGCATTCGAGGGCTTACTTAAGAGATATTTTGGTTAAAATCAATATAAGAACAAAAGATTTAGGGGACAGGTTTCAATTACCTGTCCCCTTTTTATTTTACCTCTTTGTATAACATTTAGAAATGTTTATGGTACAATGTGCGTAAAGGGCAGAGTCAAGTGTTTAAAGAACCCCTTATCAAGCTTGATTGAATAAGGGGTTCTTTAAACATTTGACGAGCAAAGCGACCCCGGAAAACCATCGGTTTTTCGGGGCCCTGCCCGTGACTTGCCAATATATGACATAATGCACGTTAATAAGGAGTAAAACAAATGAAATGTAAATTTTGCGGTGCAGAAATTAAAGAGGGAAGCAGGGTCTGTGATTATTGTGGTTCAGAAGCGGAAAGAACCACCGCAGAGAACCGAACAATAACGCGAAATACCGGAAATACTGCCCGGTACGTCATAGGTGTCATTGCCAAGGTTATTATCGCTCTGGCATGTGTTTTTGCAGTTTTCTTTATTATTTTTGCGATTGTAGTCCTTAATAGTGATGCTTTCAAAAGTACCTATGAATATACCACAAGTACCAAAGCTGATAAAATTCTCCGAAACGAGACAAAATTGATCGGCCAGATTATCAGCTGTGATGAAAAGGGAATTGCCTCTCTGGAATACAATGGTCATACTTATGATAATATTAAAATCCTGGACAAAGAATTAATTGACTGGTTAAATGAAAATAACAGAAGCATTGATACGGTCGGAATCTGTTTTTCCACGGATGAAAACGGAAATATCAGTGAATTAGGATTACTCTCAGCTGACTTCTTTATTACAGAACAGGATGGAGACCGTTACACAGCCATCCGCGACGGAAACGGCATTTCCTTTACTTCCTCTATTCCCTTGGAGACAGGCTGCTTTTACAGCGGCTATTTCTCTTATCCTGATATGCGCCTGTATCAGAAAGAGTATACTTTTTATTCTTCCTATCGCATTATGGATTCAAAATGTACTGACAAAGAAAGTACAACTTGGCAGGATGCTTATACGGGAAAAGACATTACTATATACAAAATCTGTACATGGGAAAAATGGTATTATTGCAGCAAAGAGCTTTATGATGCCATTCAAATTGACGATTCACTAGATGACTATAATATGTACAATACTCCCGACCTGTTATTTATTACGGAGAAATAGGTAATGGAATGAAATAAGCCATTTGACAGGAATACTAAAATATTGTCAGCTTATAATCCCTTTTATATCAAACTATATCATATCCCGCTGAAGCTAATACCTTTAAAGCTCTGTCAAAATTTTCTTCTTTCACAAGAATATAATCTGTGTTGAAGGTAGACACCGCAAAAATACCGATTTTATTATCAGCAAGAATATTGGATAGTTTAGATAAAATTCCAATCAGTGAAAAGTCTAATACCCCCTCTATTCTAAAGCCTCTCCACCCATCATCTCTCTCGGTTGTGTCGATAGGTGTATCCTCGGTAATGCATACTAAAGAAATTTCTTCATCTGTCTTTCCAATAAAGTAAAACTCTTTATTCAAATCAATATCAAGTTCTGATGTAACCTTGCAAACGGTCAAATTATAGTCTAATTTTTTAAGTTTCATAATTACCTCCAAATCGGCAATTATCCAATCATGCTTCAGCAGGGAAGATAATCTGTATGGTAAAGAAGTTATCCTTCCCCTCTATATGATATTGCCCTTGATATTTCTTCACAATTTCTATTACATTCTTTAGACCGAATCCATGTGTTTCCGGGTCATCCTTTGTGCTTAAAATCTGATCGCCTTCATACTGCAATTCTCCCGCCATAGGGTTTTCCATCTCTAAATATATGGATTCATTTACAGTCCTTGCCTTAATTCTGATAAAACGGTCTGTCTCTACCTTCCCGTTTGCTTCAATGGCATTATCCAGCAGATTGGAAAACAGGATGCTGCTATCCACCGGCGTTAGCTCAATCAGTCCTGAAAGAGTTCCCTCCATTGAGACCGCAATATTTTCTTTCCTACATTCCTCTTCCTTAATACAAAGCAGCATATCCAGCATTTCATTTCCGGTCAGTATTTTCTGTATAGTAATTCCTGTCTTATCCGAAAGCCCTTCAAAATATTCTTCCGCCTTGGTATAGTCTCCTTCATGCAGCATTTTCTGCAACACCAGCATATGATTCTGCCAGTCATGCCGAAACTGCACCGTATCCTGCTGCCTGTCCTTATATGCTTGAAAGTAGGAATATTCTTCTTCAAACTGCTCTTTATAGCTTTGGGAAACATTTTTATAATAATTAGCAAGCTTCCGGTGTATTATGGCATAGAGAATGCTCACATTCATTGCAATCAACGCTACATATCCAAATTTTTTATAAAAAGAATCGTTAGTTGATTCTGTTAAGCCGTCAAAGAATGTCCGAAGGGCAAAAAACAGCAGGGTAAACCCCAGTACGCCGATTCCCTCTCCAATCGTCAAAGTAAAGTTCCATTTCTGACGCCTGCATTTCCGTAACACAAAAAACAGAATAATAAAAATGAGAATATCCGATATAAACCCCAAAGGAGTCAAGGCCTGTTCGTCGTATTCTATGGTAAATTTGTCCAGCCCGAGCAGAACATCCAGCATTTCCCAAATTACGCCATACATTACATACAATATAATCGCCGGCACAGTAAACAGCACTGCCTTGATGCGATTCTTCTTTGCAAGAAAGCATGCGCCCAGTATAATATACAGAAAAATCAAGGCCGTCTGCACCCATTCAAGCTGGTTCTCATAAGGATAACAAATAAGGGTCATTCCCAGGTCAAAGACCAGAAACAAACCTCCCGTATATATGATATTTCTTTTGGTCAGCCTTAAATCGCAACCAAAGAAGACAGTGAGCAATATCCAAATATTCAGTACGGTAAACAGATTTACAAAAAGCGTTAATACCGTATTTACACACTCTTTCCATTCCATTACAACAGATTCTCCTTCATACACCGGAACAGATGATCCTGATACGCTTTTAATCTCTGCTTGCTGACAGGAAGCTGCTCTCCATTGGCTAACAGAACTTTTCCCCGCTCCATTCCTTTTTGAAAGTGCAGATTCAGCAGATATTTTCGATGAATACGGAAAAAGCCCCATTCTGCCAGCCGCATTTCATAATCAGTCAAACTGGTATCACTGATATAATGTTCATCCTTTGTGTAAACCACACTGTATTTATCCTCAGCACTGATATACATAATCTCCCGAAGCAATAGCTGCCGCTCTCCTTGGCGGGTTCTTAACAGTATCTTTTTCATCTTATTTGCTTCCGCCTTCATTTCATCAAAAAGCTTCTGCAAATCTGTCTCTGTAACGGGTTTCAACAAATAGCGAAAAGCTCTTGCCTCATATCCCTGCACTGCATATTCCGCATATGCAGTCACAAATACAAGACAGAGCTCCGGCGCAAGTTCTCTGATTTTCTTTCCAGTCTGAATTCCGTTTTCTTCCGGCATTTTAATATCCAGAAGAATGAGCTTCGGCATATCCTTTCCCTGATTCTGTAACTCCTCTAAATTCATAAGCAAATCAGAGGATGAAATAAATTCTTCAATTGCAATCCGGGGAGAAATTCCCTCCAGATTTTGGCGCAATGTATTCATATGTTCCTGGTTATCATCGCAAATGTAGACGGTCATTGCATCGGTCAATATATCCATTTTTCTATTCTCCTGCCGAATCATTTGTAAAAAACGGTGGTAAATATCAGCCTTTTCATTTTAAAGCTGATTCATTCATATATTAACAACAAATTCCGTCACTGTCAAAACTATCGACTATTTCAGTTTCCCATATTCTTCGTCCGAAACAGGCTCGCACCACTCATTGGCGCTTTCTTCTCCGGGAACTTCCACTGCAAGGTGGGAAAACCATGAATCTGGTGCAGCCCCATGCCAGTGTTTTACTTCCGCAGGAATATTAACTACGCTGCCCGGTGTCATCTCCACCGGCTCTTTACCCCATTCCTGATAATATCCTCTGCCGCCTACACAGATCAGCATCTGCCCTCCGCCACTCTTTGCATGATGGATGTGCCAGTTGTTCCGGCAGCCCGGCTCAAAGGTCACGT
>CAZZHJ010000150.1:0-5591 GCA_964653815.1 uncultured Lachnospiraceae bacterium | reverse complement strand
TAAGGGAGATTACCGTCAGGCTGTTGAGCAGGAAAACCTTGCGAGAAATATTGTAGAGATTCTTTATCCCAATGATAAGCACTATTCCGGTAAGAAGCTTCGCTTAAAACAGCAGTATTTCTTTGTTTCCGCATCTGTACAGGAAGCGGTGGCAAAATATATGAGAAATCATGATGATATTCGTAAATTTCATGAAAAAGTAACATTCCAGTTAAATGATACCCATCCTACTGTAGCGGTAGCTGAATTGATGAGAATTCTGGTTGATGAATATTACCTGACATGGGATGAAGCATGGGAAGTAACAACCAAGACCTGTGCTTATACCAATCACACCATTATGTCGGAAGCTTTGGAAAAATGGCCTATTGAGCTGTTCAGCCGTCTGCTTCCCCGTATTTACCAGATTGTTGAGGAGATCAACCGCCGTTTCGTTCACAAAATTGAGGCCAGCTATCCCGGCAATCAGGAAAAAGTGCGTAAAATGGCAATTATCTATGACGGTCAGGTTAAAATGGCCCATCTGGCAATTGCAACAGGCTATTCCGTAAACGGTGTTGCAAGATTGCATACAGAAATTTTAAAGAATCAGGAATTAAAGGATTTCTACGAATTAATGCCTGAGAAATTCAACAATAAGACAAATGGTATTACCCAGAGGCGTTTCCTTTTACACGGCAATCCTCTTCTGGCGGACTGGGTAACAGCCCATGTAGGCGCGGACTGGATTACAGACCTGCCTAAGATTAAGAAGCTGGAAGTATTTGCAGAGGATGAGAAGGCTCAGCAGGAGTTTATGAATATCAAATACCAGAACAAAGTACGTCTTGCCGGCTATATTTTAGAGCATAATGGTGTAGAGATCGATCCCCGCTCCATTTTTGACGTACAGGTTAAGAGACTTCATGAGTACAAACGCCAGCTGTTGAATATTCTTCATGTAATGTACTTATATAATGAAATCAAAGAGCATCCTGAGATGGAATTTTATCCCAGAACCTTTATCTTTGGTGCAAAGGCGGCAGCAGGTTACAAGAATGCAAAGCTGACCATTAAGCTGATTAATTCCGTAGCAGATGTTATTAATAACGATGAGTCTATTGAAGGCAAGTTAAAAGTTGTATTTATTGAAAATTACCGTGTATCCAATGCGGAGTGGATTTTTGCGGCTGCAGATGTTTCTGAGCAGATTTCCACAGCTTCCAAGGAGGCATCCGGTACAGGAAATATGAAGTTTATGTTAAACGGCGCCCTGACATTGGGAACTATGGATGGCGCTAATGTAGAAATTGTAGAAGAAGTTGGAGCGGAGAATGCATTTATTTTCGGACTTTCTTCGGATGAGGTTATCCGGTATGAAAACTATGGCGGTTATAACCCCATGGATATTTTCAATAACGATGCGGATATCAGAAAGGTATTGATGCAGTTGATCAACGGTACCTACAGCCAGGATACAGAGCTGTTCCGTGATTTGTATAATTCCCTGTTAAATACCCAGAGTACCGCAAAGGCAGATACTTATTTCATCTTAAAGGATTTCAAGGCTTATGCGGAAGCGCAGAAGCGTGTGGAAGCAGCTTACAGGGATGAAAAGGGCTGGGCAAAGAGCGCTATTTTAAATGTCGCATGCTGCGGTAAGTTTACATCCGACAGAACTATCCAGGAATATGTGGATGAAATCTGGCATCTGGACAAAGTAGTTCTTCCCAAGAAAAAGGTTGAATCTAAATAAAAAAGATTGGATAAAATACTAAAGTAAAGAATTAATAGAGAGTAGAATGGTGATACCCGCCGATGGATAGTTGGCGGGTATCGTTATAACAGGAGACTATTAAGGAATGCTTTGGATTTTATTCAGCTATCTGATGATGCTCATTTCCGGATTTGGTCTGGGAATTGGAGCAGTCAAAGGTCTGGCCTATTTGTGCCAATGGAAGGATAAAAAAATAAATCCCCTCCATTATTTGATAACGGGCTTTATTTTATTAACAATATATGCCCAGGTTATCAGTCTGTTTACTGCGGTTACCTATGTTTTTGCTTTTATTGCACTGGGAGTTTCCGTCATAATTTTAATGTTATTTCATAAAAGTGTTACGGTCGGAGTAAGGACTTTTTTTAAAGAAGTTAGATGGTATGAGTGGATTTTGTTTTTGCTCTTTACTGTTTTTGTCATGTTCCTAACCAGCCTTTATCCTAAGCAGTATGACAATTATCTATATCAGGCGCAAATGCTGCGGTATTATGAGGAGTATGGCATTGTAAAGGGTATGGGAAATATCAGTACAAGGCTGGGCTTTAATAATTCAATTTATGGCTTAATGGCTTTGTATAGCTTTAAAGGAATCTATGGTTTTTCACTGCACACGGTAAATTCCGCCTTTTGTGTGTTTTTTGGGCTTTATGCCATTCATGGCTTGTGCAGGGCCGGAAAGCCCCAGGCCTATGTGTCGGCCGGATTAAAAGGGGCGATACTCGCCTATGTATTTTATAATGCAGAGCTCTTAAATTGTATCGGAACTGACCTGTCAGCCGGCATATTCGGCTTTTTGATTCTGATTTTATTTGCCGAAGGGGCAGAACAGAAGGAGATTGACACATTTTACTACGGATTATCGGGTCTGGGAATTCTCTATGTGGTTACTATTAAGGCTTCCATGGGAATACTGGGGATTCTGACCCTTTATCCCGCATTTATGATGATAAAGAAATGGGAGTGGAAGAGAATTGTGGTATTTATCTCAAGCGGAATCTTTATTCTCCTTCCGTGGATGATTAGAAACGTATTGATTTCGGGATGGTTGATTTATCCTTTTCCGGCATTGGATTTATTTGATGTAAAATGGAAGGTTCCTCATGAATCGGCAGTATATGAAGTGGCGTTGATTAGGGGATGGGCGCGAATTCAGACCTCTAAGGTGTTTGATACCATGGAATTGGCATTTGGGGAATGGTTTCCCCTCTGGTTTAGGTCACTGCCTCTCAGGTATAGGCTCTTAATGTATTTAAATGGGCTTGCTCTGGTTTATGAGGCGGGGGAACTTTTATATGGGTATTTACAAAAAAAGAAGGAAAGAATTTCCTTTGGATTGTTGAAAGTAACAATATTTACCGGCATTTTATATTGGCTGCTTTCGGCGCCGGACATACGTTTTGGCTGGTGTTATCTGGTGGCATTTCCGGTTATCTGCATTTTTTCTTCAAGAATCTGGCAGGAAATCGGGAAAATATCTATTCACAAACTACAGGTTAGTAGTGTACTATTTGTTTGTATGGTTTTTTTGGTCTGTGCTTATACGTTTAAAAAGGCGGATTGCGCGGAGGTTTTAAAGACTTCTATCGCAGGGAGAGTTAATTTACGGGCCTTTTATATTTATCAGGGAGATTTCTCCGAGCTTCCTGTTGAGGAATATATCATAAACGGAGATGTTTTTTACTGGTCTTTGGAGGGAGACCAGGCGGGATACTACGGTTTTCCCGGCACAACGGACAAAGCACTGTTGGACAATTTAGGCTATCTGGGAGAGAGCTTTGAAGACGGTGTTTATAATAAAGGAGGATAATCATGGTAAAATTATCAAACGGCGGCGCTTATTTAGTAAATGGCACCGAACTGATTCCTGATGGCGGTGATGCGTTACAGGCGGTTGCGGCAAAAACAGGAAAAAATATAACAAAGGAAGAGGCGGCGAAGGGCACTATCGCTTATGGCATTTTGGAAAGCCATAATACTTCCGGCAATATGGACAAGCTGAAAATCAAATTTGACAAGCTGACTTCCCATGATATTACATTTGTAGGTATTATTCAGACGGCAAGGGCTTCAGGGCTGGAAAAATTTCCTATTCCCTATGTTCTGACGAACTGCCACAATTCTCTTTGTGCGGTTGGCGGTACCATTAATGAGGATGACCACATGTTCGGACTGACCTGTGCCAAGAAGTACGGTGGTGTTTATGTGCCTCCTCATCAGGCTGTTATCCACCAGTTTGCAAGAGAGATGCTGGCCGGGGGCGGAAAGATGATTTTAGGCTCCGATTCCCATACACGTTATGGTGCATTGGGCACTATGGCCATGGGAGAAGGCGGTCCCGAGCTTGTAAAACAGCTTTTGAACCAGACCTATGATATCAATATGCCCGGCGTGGTTGCCGTATATTTTACAGGGGAGCCCCAGAAAGGCGTAGGCCCTCAGGACGTTGCTCTGGCTATTATCGGAGCGGTATTTGCCAACGGATATGTGAAAAATAAGGTCATGGAGTTTGTAGGACCGGGTGTGGCGAATATGTCTCCCGATTTCCGTATCGGTATCGATGTTATGACCACAGAGACTACCTGCCTTTCCTCCATCTGGAAAACGGATGAGCAGATTAAAGAATTTTACGAGATTCATGAAAGGGCGGAAGAGTATAAAGAGTTAAATCCCAAGGATGTGGCGTATTATGACGGTCTGATTGAGATTGATTTATCGAAGATCAGGCCCATGATTGCAATGCCCTTCCATCCCAGCAATACTTATACAATTGAAGAGGTTAATGCCAACTTAATGGATATTCTGGATGATGTGGAGAAGCGCGCTGCGGTTTCCTTAGATGGCGCTGTGGAATTTACTTTAAAAAATAAAGTAAGAGACGGTAAGTTCATGGTAGACCAGGGTATTATTGCAGGCTGTGCCGGCGGCGGTTTTGAAAATATATGTGCGGCGGCGGATATTTTGAAGGGAAGCTACATAGGCTCCGATGGATTTACCTTAAGCGTATATCCCGCATCCATGCCCGTTTATATGGAGTTGATTAAAAACGGCTGTGCGGCTTCTATTTTAGAGACAGGGGTGGTTATGAAAACCGCATTCTGCGGACCCTGCTTCGGTGCAGGAGATACGCCTGCCAACAATGCTTTCAGTATCCGTCACTCCACAAGGAATTTCCCGAACAGGGAAGGCTCTAAGCTGCAAAACGGTCAGATTTCTTCCGTTGCCCTGATGGATGCCCGTTCCATTGCGGCTACGGCGGCAAATAAGGGCGTACTTACGGCAGCCACGGATTTTGACGGCGAAATCGGTAAATACAAATATCATTTTGATGCGAATATTTATAAAAATCGCGTGTTTGATTCCCATGGGGAGGCAGACCCTTCCGTGGAAATCCAGTTTGGTCCCAACATTAAGGACTGGCCTGCCATGGTTGCCTTAACGGATAATCTGGTATTAAAGGTAGTGTCTGAAATTCATGACCCTGTTACTACCACTGATGAGTTGATTCCTTCCGGAGAAACCAGTTCCTACCGTTCCAATCCTTTGGGACTGGCGGAATTTGCCCTTTCCCGCAAGGATCCTGCTTATGTAGGCCGTGCCAAAGAGGTACAGAAGGCGGAGAAGGCGAGAGAGGCTCTGGTAGACGGAACAGCCACAGAGCATCCCTGCCATGTATTGCCGGAAATCAAACCGGTTATGGATAAGGTTAAAGAGAAATTCCCGAATCTTTCCCATGAGTCATTCGGCATCGGTTCTACGATTTTTGCAGTAAAACCGGGAGACGGTTCCGCAAGGGAGCAGGCGGCAAGCTGCCAGAAGGTATTGGGCGGCTGGG
>CAZZHJ010000149.1:0-5597 GCA_964653815.1 uncultured Lachnospiraceae bacterium | reverse complement strand
TGCGGCAGCGTAATCGTAAACGTCGATCCATAACCAAAAATACTATCCACTCTCAGGTGTATAAACTGAAACATTTATTCCCCGCCGTAAACGACGGGGAATTTGGCTTTTGTAAACGGCATAGCTGTCGATTTGGATATTCATAAATCAAATATTTTCCTTGATGAAAATTTCTACAGATGTATAGTTATATTCCTGTTTAGGAGACTTGCCTGTGGCAAGGTGGTCAAATAGGATTTGAAGCGGCAGTGTACCCTGAAGACGGGGCTGCTGACAGATCGTAGCAGAAATTACACCTTTTTTCATCATTTCCACAGTTGTGTCAATTTTATCGAAGGTAATGATTTTCATGTTTTGTTCGCGATTAGCGGCAAGAATGGCTTTGCATCCGCCATATGTACCGCTGGCCGCAAAGAAAACGGCATTCATCTCCGGATGGTCTTCCAGCATTTTGGCAGTTTTTTCGTAGCTGATGAAATCATCATCCTTGTTTTCAAAAAAATCAACAATGTGAAGATTGGTATATTGCTCCAGACAGGACTTGAACCCAGCAATTCGCTCCGTATGGCATAGAATCTGGGAATAACCGCTGACAATACCGATGTTTAAATCTCCGGAGGACATCAAATGCATTAATCCGGCTGCAGTCTGTCCGCATTTATAATAATTGCTGCCTACATAGGCGATTCGCCTGGAACCGCTGATATCTGTGTTGAAGGTAACGGTAGGAATCCCCATATCATACAGTTCGTTGATTTTATTGGCAATGGACGGATCGTTTTGGGGAGAGATGGCAAGACCGTTAATTTCCTCCTTCAAAAGGGAATCAATTGCCTCTAACTGCTCTTCCACTCCAAAGGCAGAAATTCTTCTGGCTAAAACGGTACAATTGTAGCCGGATAACTCTTCCTCTTTTTCGTTAAAGCCAGCAATGACATCATCAAAAAAGGGATTGCCGCTACCCAACATTACGATGCCCAGTTTGAATTTTTTCTTCTGTGCTGCAAGTACAATACCTGCCCTGTTGGGTTTGTAGTCCAGCGCTTTGGCAATTTCCAGAATTTTTGCTTCTGTTTTGGGATTTACTGCCCCTCGCTTATTTAAGACTCTGTCAACAGTACCTCTGGAAACGCCTGCGAGTTCTGCAATTTCTTTAATGGTAGCCATGTAAAAACTCCTTAATGTCAAGTGAAAGTGCAATAAGTGAATATTAGAATACAGAATATCAAAATATTCTACATATATTTTATCAGTCTTTCTAAAAAAAACAATAGGAAATCTGAACCGAGCACGGATATTGTGAAAATGCACAGTATTCAAAAGAAGATTTATATAAAGTGCTGAATTTTGTGATTTGACAAAGTTTTTAGAAATTGATATTGATTTTTAAAGGAAAAAAATATATGATAAAAATGTGCGCGAGCACAGAATTAGACAGGTATAGTAAAGAGACAATTTATCACGGGAGGCGCAAAATGTTATACATTGGTGTTGATTTAGGTACATCGGCGGTAAAACTTCTTTTAATGGATGGAGAAGGAAAGATTCAGAACATTGTATCAAAGGAGTATCCTTTGTATTTTCCTAATCCCGGCTGGTCGGAACAAAAGCCGGAGGATTGGTATGCACAGGTTATGGAAGGAATCAAGGAATTGATTAAAGATGCTGATAAGAGTCAGGTGGCAGGTATCAGCTTTGGCGGCCAGATGCATGGTCTTGTTATTCTGGATGAAAATGACGAGGTTATCCGCCCGGCAATTCTTTGGAATGACGGCAGGACAACAGAAGAATGTGATTACTTAAATAATGTGATCGGCAAGGAAAAGCTTTCTGAATATACGGCGAATATTTCCTTTACGGGATTTACGGCGCCTAAGATTCTTTGGGTAAAGAACAAAGAGCCCGAGAATTTTGCTAGAATCAAAAAGATTATGCTCCCTAAAGATTACATAGCGTATAAATTATCCGGCGTGCATTGTACCGACGTATCCGATGCGTCAGGAATGCTAGTTTTTGATGTGAAGAACAGATGCTGGTCTAAGGAAATGTGTGAGATATGTGGTATCACAGAAGACCAGTTGGCTAAGATATATGAAAGTTATGAAACTGTAGGAACCCTTCTTCCTGCAGTGGCAAAGGAGCTTGGTATACCTGAAAGCTGTAAGGTCGTTGCAGGCGCCGGGGATAATGCGGCGGCAGCTGTGGGAACCGGAACAGTAGGAGACGGCAACTGCAACATTTCACTTGGTACAAGCGGAACAATCTTTATTTCCTCTGAGAATTTCGGAGTGGATAAATTTAATGCGCTGCACGCATTTGCCCATGCGGACGGACACTATCATCTGATGGGTTGTATGTTAAGCGCGGCAAGCTGCAATAAATGGTGGATGGATGATATTATAGGTACCAAAGATTACGGGACAGAGCAGAAGGCAATTGAGAAGCTGGGAGAAAACCATGTATACTTCCTGCCTTATCTGATGGGCGAGCGTTCCCCCATTAATGACCCTCTTGCAAGAGGTACATTTATCGGTCTAACCATGGATTCTACAAGGGCGGATATGACGCAGGCTGTTTTGGAAGGCGTGGCATTTGCTTTAAGGGATTCCTTTGAAGTGGCAAAAGCTTTGGGCATCAACATTGAGAGAACCAAGATCTGCGGTGGTGGCGCCAAGAGTCCTCTCTGGAAAAAGATGATTGCCAATATATTAAATGTAAAAGTTGATGTAATCGAGAGCGAAGAGGGACCTGCATTGGGTGGTGCAATGCTTGCGGCAGTTGCCTGCGGCGAATTTGCTAGCGTAGAGGATGCGGCTGCTAAAATTGTTAAGATTATCGATACCGTAGAGCCTGAAGCTGAACTGGTGGAAAAATACGAAGCCAGATACCAGCAGTTTAAAGAGATTTATCCTGCCTGCAAGGAGTTATTCCGTAAGATTCAATGACCGGTATAAAGCTGTATCGTATGGCTGACTGTATGATGTGGTAGCTGATTTTTTATCATGGTAATGATATACGGATTACGGAATGGTTCGGAACAGGTAGAATATAGAACTTATTAACAAAATGGAAAATATATATGGAAAGGGGTTATGAAATGACAATTTATGATGTGACGGATGAGAAGTTTAGAAAGTACGGAAGAATTGTAAAAAATGTTGATTTTTCCGGATTGGTAGAGGCATTAGAACAGAAGACTCCATTACCTGATGGTGTTGTATATGAACCCAGCGTAAAAGAGTTAGAAGCACTTCCCGTTTTTGAGGAATTAAGGGATAAAACATATGGAGAATTATCGATTCAAATCGGATACTGCAACGGACATAACGAGTTATTAAATGCTGTTGAGTACCATAGGAGTTCCGAAATCAATGTGGCAGCAACAGATGCTATTTTAATTCTTGGTTCACAGCAGGATATTACAGATGATTTTACATATGATACGTCTTTGATGGAAGCATTTTTAGTTCCGAAGGGAACTGCTGTTGAGGTGTATGCGACAACACTTCACTACGCACCATGCGGAGTAAAAGGAGAGGGATTTAAGGTTGGCATTGTATTACCGGCAGGAACCAACTATCCCCTGGAGACTTCTCATTCTGCTGGAGAGGATAAGCTGATTACAGCGAAAAACAAATGGCTGATCGGTCATAAAGAAGGCGGCCTGGATGCAGGATGCCATATCGGACTGGTTGGCGAAAATTTAAATATTAATAAATAAATCGCAGTAGAAAGCGATATGAAGGAGGAAAAGAATCAATGAACAACGCACCTGTAGTAAAAATCGGTATTGTGGCTGTAAGCCGTGACTGTTTCCCGGAATCTCTTTCCGTAAACAGAAGAAAAGCATTAGTAGACGCATACAAAAAGAAATATGGCGATGCGGATATCTATGAATGCCCTATCTGTATTGTGGAAAGCGAAATCCATATGGTTCAGGCTTTGGAGGACATTAAGAAAGCTGGATGTAACGCTCTTTGCGTTTATCTTGGAAACTTCGGACCTGAAATTGCGGAATCATTACTTGCAAAGCATTTTGACGGACCGGTTATGTTCTGTGCGGCAGCAGAGGAAACACAAAATGACTTAAAAGGCGGACGTGGCGACGCATACTGCGGTATGTTAAATGCAAGCTATAACTTAAAGCTTCGCAATACAAAGGCATATATCCCTGAATATCCTGTAGGAACAGCAGAAGAATGCGCAGACATGATCAAAGAGTTTGTTCCCATTGCGCGTACATTAGACGCCCTTGCTAATTTGAAGATCATCAGCTTCGGTCCCAGACCGTTGAACTTCTTAGCTTGTAACGCACCGATTAAACAGCTGTACAATTTAGGTGTAGAAATTGAAGAAAATTCCGAGTTGGATTTATTCGAAGCATTTAAAAAACATGACGGAGATTCCCGTATTCCTGCAAAGGTTAAGGAAATGGAAGAAGAACTGGGAACAGGAAATAATAAGCCAGAGATTCTTCCTAAGTTAGCACAGTATGAGCTGACGCTTCTTGACTGGATTGAGGAGCATAAGGGATACCGCAAATATGTGGCAATTGCCGGAAAATGCTGGCCTGCATTCCAGACACAGTTCGGATTTGTACCCTGCTACGTAAACAGCCGTCTTACAGGTATGGGTATTCCCGTATCCTGCGAGGTTGATATTTATGGTGCATTAAGTGAGTTTATCGGTTACTGTGTATCCGAAGATATCGTTACATTGCTGGATATCAATAACTCCGTACCTGCAGATATGTACAAAGAATCCATTGAAGGCAAGTTCCCTTACACACATAAGGATACATTTATGGGATTCCATTGTGGAAATACATGTTCTAAGAAATTATCCTCCTGCGGTATGCAGTATCAGATGATTATGGCAAGAAGCCTTCCCGAAGAAGTAACACAGGGAACTCTGGAAGGAGATATTGTACCGGGAGATATTACATTCTTCAGACTGCAGTCCACAGCTGACGCAGAGCTTCGTGCATATATTGCACATGGAGAGGTTCTTCCTGTGGCATCCAAATCATTCGGAGGAATCGGTGTATTCGCCATTCCTGAAATGGGTAGATTCTATCGTCATGTATTGATTGAGAAGAACTTCCCTCATCACGGAGCAGTAGCATTCGGACATTTCGGAAAAGCCATTTACGAGGTATTCAAATATATCGGCGTAGATGTTGCGGAAATCGGATATAATCAGCCTGCTGGCGTAAGATATCCTACCGAAAATCCCTTTGCTTAATCGTTTAAACGATTTATTATAAAGCTTAACCGAAAGATGATTTTAGCCCCAAACCGGTTGAAATCATCTTTTGGGTGTTATATGATAAGCATAAATACTCTAAAGAGTACAAGTGCTCTAAAGAGTGCAAGTACTTAGAGTATAAATAGACATATGGAGGCAAATAACATGACAAACTTAGAACTTCAAAAACATGCAAATGAAGTTCGTAAAGGTATTGTGACTGCAGTACATAGCGCAAAGGCGGGACATCCCGGCGGTTCGCTTTCTGCGGCAGATATGTTTACGTATCTTTATTTTGAAGAAATGAATATTGATCCTAAAAATCCTAAATGTGAGGACAGGGACCGTTT
>CAZZHJ010000148.1:0-5605 GCA_964653815.1 uncultured Lachnospiraceae bacterium | reverse complement strand
ATTGCTGCCACAAGATCCTTAGTCTTGCTCGTCTGCCAGTTCCGACACTTCCGCAAATGATGCAGGAAAAGGGACTTGAACCCTCACGATATTGCTACCACAGGCACCTGAAGCCTGCGCGTCTGCCAATTCCGCCATTCCTGCACGCAAGTGATATTTTATCTTTTTTTTTGACTTCTGTCAATCCCCTTTTCATATTTTTTATTAAGCATCAAAACTGTAAAATGAATTTTATTTAAAAATCCCCTTGTGCTTTTTTCCTGTATTTGGTATATTGGTATTAAATTATGGGATGTTATGTTCTTGTTTTCATTTTGAAAAGGAGCGTGAGAAAAGAAAATGAATATTTTTACAGGCAATTATGGCAGTTATTCCGGCTTTTTCAGTTCCAGTTCTCCCTTCTCCTCAAATTCCAATAGAAGTTCAGGATTAGGAATTGAATCCTTATTGTCGGATTATTCTTCCATCAAACGCGGTGCATACGGCAAGCTGATGAAGTCCTATTATCAGAAGCCTACAGAGACGACCGGCGTTTCAACCAACAAGACCAACAACAAACTTGCGTACAAAAGTGCCAGCGTAGACAACACAGAGCAGATCAAGAAACTGAAAAGCGCTTCTTCTGATCTGAAAGATTCTGCATCCGCTTTATACTCTTCTGCTTCAAAATCTCTTTATGAGAAGGGCAATGAGGATAAGCTTTATAAAGCAGTATCTTCACTGGTGAATGATTATAATGATATGGTCAAAGCTGCTGGAGATTCCAACAACAATAAGGTTGCCCGCAATGTTTCAACCATGAATAATGCAGTTTCCGCATCATCCAAGCTGCTTTCCAAGGTAGGTATTTCAGTTAATTCTGATAAGACCCTGACAATTGATGAGGACACCTTCAAAAAAGCTGATACTTCAACCGTAAAGACTTTATTCAGCGGCAACCGCTCTCTGTCTTACCAGATGGGAGCTTCCTCTTCCTTCATCAATATGTACGCAAACGAGGATGCTGCAAAATCCAGCGGTTTGTATAACAGCCGCGGCATGTATGCTTCTTACAACACAGGAATGTTATTTGATTCCATTTTCTAAATTTGCACCAAAGCATCATACAAAAATACAAAACCGGCATGTAATCTTACATGCCGGTTTTTTTATTGATACAAATAATTTCCCTTATATATTTCAGCAATATTCTGCCGTTGTCGTCTTATTCCTCTTCATCCGTAAACTCTACATAAGAAATGTTGCTGTAGGGAACAGCGATTTTAGTCGCCCCGCTAGTTTCTCCCGTAACGACATCATTATAAATATAACTGGATTTATTATTTCTAGAAAAGATTGCAAATCCCACATCCATGGTCTCCAGTTCTATTGTCACCTTAGTCTCACGGTTACCGTCGTTAATCAGCTCACGCTGAATCTTCGTCCCGTCCATCAATCCCACACAGGCAATTTTCATACCGTCATGTACACTCATCATCAACTCAAATACTTCTTGTAACATACTCCCGCCTCTTACCTTTCTCTTATTTTCTGTACCCGTAATTACAACAGCCCAAAAGAGGACTGTAATCTTACTATTTGTAAAAGTATAACACAATTTTTCAAAAGAATCATCATATATTGTGTATAACTTTAAGAAAAAGGAAATACAGATGGCAATTCGCTTTATTCTAATCATCGGAAGGATTGAATCCACAGAGAATTATAAAAATGCGGTTTCCGGCGCCGGCTATATTCCGGTTGTTGCTGACTCCACAGAATTATTGGAAAAATGCAGACAACAACGCACCAACAGCGTCCTTTCCCGTATGGATTTATTATTGCTGCCGGGAGGCGGAGATATTTCTCCCGATTTGCTCCATGTGAAAAACCAAGGCTCCCGTAACATAGACCGCAAACTTGACCGGATACAATTTGCTTATTTTGATTATTTTCTTTCAGAAAAGAAACCCATTCTGGGAATCTGTAAGGGCATGCAGTTGATCAACGCCGGATTAGGCGGCACGCTCATTCAAGATATGGACGAGAACGTAACCAATATACATGCCTATTTGGGAGACAGGGATAACCGGCACAGTTGTACTTATACTCCTATAAATGAATTGGATCATTTCCCTTCCCTTTCTTTATTAAAGCAGTTGTATCACAGCTCTGTCCTTCCTTCCCAGATTAACAGTGCGCACCACCAGTGTATAGACAGATTAGCTCCGGGCCTGATTGCTTTTTCCCATGCAGAAGACGGTACCATAGAAGCCTTTATCCACCGTTCTCTTCCCATCATCGGACTGCAATGGCATCCTGAACGGCTGTTTTATTCTGAGGGCAGCTATTTGACGCCCTTTTTAAGAGGGCTGGCAGATAAGCAAATTTTGAGGTAAAATAAACATAAATTCCAAGATTAAAGGACCGATGAAAATATTATGGCAGATACAGTAATTTTTCATGTAGACGTGAATTCCGCTTTTCTGGCATGGGAAGCGGCTTACCGCATTCAGACATTAGGGGAAACAGAAGATATCAGAAACTTTCCTTCCGTTATCGGCGGAGATGAAAAACAGCGGCATGGCATTGTTTTGGCAAAATCCACTCCCGCAAAGAAATTCGGCATCACAACCGGAGAGCCTCTTGTCAGTGCCAGAAAGAAATGTCCCGGCTTAAAAACCTATGCTCCTAATTTTTCTCTCTATGTAGAAAAATCCAAGGCGCTTATTGCTCTGTTAAACCGCTATGCTCCTGTGGTGGAACAGTTCAGCATTGACGAAGCCTTTTGCGATTTTACAGGTACTACAGAGCTTTACGGGCCTCCTGTGGAGTTTGCCCGGAAGTTAAAAGACCAGATACGGGAGGAACTGGGTTTTACCGTCAATATCGGCGTCTCTTCCAACAAACTGCTGGCGAAGATGGCTTCAGATTTTGAAAAGCCCGATAAGGTACACACCCTGTTCCCTGATGAAATCCAGGAAAAAATGTGGCCTCTTCCGGTCTCCGACCTTCTATATGTAGGCCGTTCCAGCATCCGCACCCTGCACAATCTGGACATTTTCAAAATAGGTGACCTTGCCAATGCGGATGTAGAGATTTTAAAACAACATTTAAAAAAGCACGGCGAAGATATGTGGAAATCGGCAAACGGTCTGGACGATGCCTTAGTAAGGGACACTCTCCCTGCCAATAAGGGCTATGGCAATTCCATTACTGTAGGAACTGATGTAACAGACCGCGAAACCGCATTGACCATTATACTTTCCCTGTGCGAAACCATAGGCGCCAGACTGCGGGCAGACCATGCCTATATCAGTGTGGTAAGCGTCTCCGTTGTGGATACCTCTTTCCGCCGTTCCTCCCACCAGGTCACTTTGCCGTCTTCTACAGACATTACAGAAAAAATCTACAAAGCCGCCTGCGAACTGTTTACCCAGCTCTGGGACGGGGAACCTCTGCGCCTGTTAGGCGTCCACACCTCCCGGGCAACCTCGGAAAACTTTGTCCAGTATGATATGTTCAACACTTCAGAAGCGGACAAACTGAGTAAGCTGAACTCGGCCATTGACCAGATTCGGAACCGCTATGGGGACGAAGCCATCAAACGTGCTCGCTTTATAGACAATGAACACAGCCATATGACAGGCGGACTCAGTAAAGCAAAGCGTAATCAAGATAAATCTACTAATATTACTCCACGATAGAATACATCATAAATTCATAATGAAGCTTTGTTCCTTCCGCAATTTCCTCAGGCAGAAGGGCACGGGCCACCATTTTTTCTTCCTCTTCCGGCACATCTGTTCTTTTCAGATAGGCATAATCTCCATCAATCCGTTCCACAACATAATCAAAAGCATTCATTGTATCTTTCCTCCTTTGCAATTATCATGTTTAAAATACTGCTATTTATAATTCTTCTATAACTTCCACCAGAAACTCCCATACCCGTTTCACGGAAGAAATACTCATACGCTCCCTAGTGGTATGGATATCCAGAATATCCGGTCCGAAAGAAACGCAGTCGAGTCCCGGTTTTTTCGCCGCCAAAATTCCACACTCCAATCCTGCATGCAGTGAAAGCACAAGAGGCTTTTTTCCATACTGTTTCTCATATACGGCAATCATCTTCTCTCTGAGAGGGGATTCTTTTTTATACTCCCACGCCGGATAATCTCCCGTCGTCGTTACCAGACCATTATATTTTTCTATCAGACCGCATACCTTTTCCTTCAATTCCTCTTTTTCCTTTGCCACACTGCTTCTCAAGGAAAAAGCCGTCTGCAGGCCGTCCTCCTCCAGCTTCATAATCCCAAGATTCAAAGAAGTCTGCACAAGCCCCTCAGGCTCCTCACACATAGCCTGCACCCCGTTTGGAGCCTCAGCCAGAAAAGCGAGTATCTTCTTAGCATCCTCCGTTCTCAGACAGGCTAAAGAACCCTTTTCTTCTTTAGCACAATCACTAACAATGACTCTGCACTCCGGGTCAGTAATCAAAAACCGCTCTTGCATTTCCTTCTGAAGCCTGTCGCAGCAATCCATAAATCTCTTCTCCCAAAGCTTCCCGCTTTCCTCCGGGCTTTCTTCTGACCATTCCTTCCTGTCTGCTCCCAAAACATTTTCCAAATCTGCTACGTTTCCTACAACCGCATATGCCTCCACAGGAATGGCGTTATCCTTTAAACCGCCCTGTATCTCATATATAGTTATGTCAACTTCTTTGGATAATTCATTTAAAAACCATCCCAATACTATATTTGCATTACCGCCATTTTTTCCAATTTCAGTTCCCGAATGCCCGCCCGAAAATCCGGTTAACATAATTTTCTTACACAGACACTTTTTATAGTTGCATCCTCCATTCTGCTCTTCTTTTGCAGAATTCTCTTCTACCGGCACTCTTTCTACGGGAATCCTTCCATTCACGCGGATTCCTCCGGCGCATGCCGCCACAAACTGTCCCTCTTCTTCCGAATCAATATTCAACATCTGCATTCCCTGACAGGGCGAAAGGTCTATACCTGTTGCGCCTTCCATTCCCACCTCTTCTTCAGTGGTAATGACCAGTTCAATCCTGGGATGTGAAATACTTTCATCAGAAAGCAGGGCCAGGCCATAAGCCAGCGCAATGCCGTCGTCCCCGCCCAGGCTGGTATCTTTGGCATATACATAATCCCCATCTATCCTCAGCTTCAGCCCGTCTTTCGTTATATCAATATCCGCACCGGGCTCCTTTACCGCAACCATGTCCATATGCCCCTGTATCATAACAGCCGGTCTGTCTTCTTTTCCCGGGGAGGCCTCTTTTATCATAATCACATTCTTTAATTTATCCTGACTACACCATAAGCCATGCTCTTTTGCAAACTTCACCAGATAATCGCTGATGGCATCCACATTTCCGGAGCCATGGGGAATGGAGCAGATTTCTTCAAAATATTGAAATACCTTTTTGGGGTTCAGATTTTCTAACATGATAGGTTCTCCTTGTATGGGGGTGGTCGGCAATTGAGAAGCTTTATCGGGGGCGGTCTGTCAAAATCCGGGCACGGGAGGGGCGCATTGTTTCTTTCTTTGTGCGGTCTTACGAACATAAGATTTTCTAAATGTTCCGGCTTGGATA
>CAZZHJ010000147.1:4153-5607 GCA_964653815.1 uncultured Lachnospiraceae bacterium | reverse complement strand
TGCGTGGGGAACATACAGAAATCCTACAAATCGCGACCCGATAGAAGGGGAATCGTATGTGAAAATTCCATCACAGTATGCAAGAAGTTATAGTATTAAGCGGGGAGATTTATTTACTGCGCATTTTGCTAATGGGTATCCATCTATGCAGATTAAGGCATCTGGAAATGGCCCTTATGAGAATGGCGTACAGTATGCAAAACAATTTGAGGGCGTGGGAGCAGGGGCGTGTAAGGCGTTTACCCCGTGGTACCAGTCATGTAGTATAGAAGTTGGGGACAGAGTTTCGGTTGAGTTTATTTCTCCAACAGAAGTTGTTTTTGATAAAATATAGGAAAATGAGGCGAAGTCGGAGTTATTAATAATGACTTCGCCTTTTTGGCTGAGATGAAGTTGTTCGGAGGTTGCTTTGTATGCTTAATATTTTTGTTGATTATATCAAAATAATCGTTTATACTATATCTTGTATGGAGGAAATGTGCAATGACAATATCAGAACAGATTAAAATATTATGTGTCAGGTGCAATCTCAGCGAGGCAGAACTGGCAAGGCGGCTTGGAAAGTCCCCGCAGAGCTTTAACGCTAAAATGAAGAGGGGAAGTTTTACGATTGCAGATTTAGATGAGATAGCCGATGCGGCAGGCGTTGTATTTGAACGCAGTTTCGTGATGATGAATGGAGACAGGATTTGATGAATACGGAAAAAATAACAGAATTTAGATTAGGTGAGCTGTTTTGTGGACCGGGCGGGCTGGCATTGGCAGCAACAACGGCAAAAATAGAGAAGCCGGAATATAAGATTATACATAAATGGGCAAATGACTATGATTTGGAAACATGTAATACATATACAAGAAATATATGTCCGGATGATGCAGAAAGTGTTATCCATAATGACGTCAGAAAATTGGATATAGAGCATTTAGGGGATATTGACGCACTTGTTTTTGGTTTTCCCTGCAATGATTTTTCAGTGGTAGGGGAGCAGAAAGGGTTTGAAGGTGTTTTTGGTCCGTTATATACCTACGGTGTTAAGGTGCTGGAAAGATATCATCCGCAGTGGTTTCTTGCTGAAAATGTCGGTGGTTTGAAAAGTGCTAATGACGGGCACGCATTTAAGCAGATTCAGGATGATTTGAAGGCTGTAGGTTACCGGCTGTATCCTAATCTGTACAAATTTGAGGATTACGGAGTGCCGCAGGCAAGACACCGGGTTATTATCGTGGGCATAAGAGAAGATTTGCCTTATGAGTTTAAAATTCCCAGTACGAAGCAGTATAAAGATGTTGACAATACATGTAAAACAGCGATAGAGGTGCCGCCGATACCGGATGACGCACCTAATAACGAACTGACGAAACAGTCCGCTACAGTAGTGGAAAGGCTGACTTATATCAAGCCTGGTCAAAACGCTTTTACGGCGGATCTCCCGGAACATCTCCAGCTGAATGTC
>CAZZHJ010000147.1:0-4053 GCA_964653815.1 uncultured Lachnospiraceae bacterium | reverse complement strand
CAGGGGGCAAAAATCATTTTTGAAGCGATATTAAAAACTTTTGCAGGCATAGAGTATGAGTCCATGCCTGCCAGCATAAAGGAGTAGCTTATGTTTACGGAAGAATTTGAAGACAGAATTTTATTCGCTCCTGCGAAAATAGACGGTCTTTCCTGTAACCGTTTGAAGATTGTAACTGCTTTTACAGACGTGGAACGAATTTCTAGCCATCTGATTAAGCTGTATGACGGGAAGAATAAAGAGTATGTGCCCAATATTAAAGTGGATATTATTTTGGGGATGACAAAGGGTGCAGGGCTTACAGAGAAAAAACATAAAAAGATATGTGCGCAGATTGAGCGCCTGAACAGTGTGGCAGGGATGCCCAAAATAACATGCCGCTACATTGTAGAGGGAAAACAGGTCCATTCTAAAGTTTATGTGTGGTGCAGGGGAAACAAGGCAGTTGCCGCATACTGCGGTTCGGCGAATTATACCATGAATGCTTTTTATGTAAGAAGAGAGTGCATGGATGCGTGTGATGCGAAAGAAGCGCACCGCTATTACAAGAGCCTTCTGCCTGACAGCATAGACTGCTTTGACGATGGGTTAAACAGCCGGTTGACTTTTGCATCAAAGAAAAATGTGGAAGATGACGTGGCAGAAACAAACCTTGAAAATCTTTCATGGAAGAAGTATGAAACCATACAGCCTTTGGATATGCTGGAAATCTCCCTGCTAAAAGCTGATGGAACGGAAACAGGATATGGTTCGGGTGTTAATTGGGGAATTCGGAAAAACGGTTACAAAAGAAATCGTAATCAGGCATACATACCTTATAATACGGCAGACCAGAAGAAAGGATTTTTCCCGCCGGTGAATCCTGACGGAACATATCCTGTTTTCAAGGTTATCATTAAAGGGTATGGGGCATTTTATATGAGACAGGCGCAGGCAAATGGAAAAGGTCTGCATACACCAGAAAGTAATGCTGTTTTAGGTGAATGGATACGCCGGCGGCTTGGTGTTCCGGATGGGGCGTATATTACAAAGGAAATGCTTGAAAATGCAGGCGGAACAAAGGTACTGTTTAAGAAATATGATGATGGAATCTATACACTGGAATATTAAGGAGCAAGGTAGATGTTAAATTATTGGTGGGTTACCCGCCCGAAGAGGAAATTAAATTCAATTCCTGAAGTGCTTGCCTCGTTTGCTGATTTGTCGCTGAATCAGGAATGGGAAGGGCAGAGAAATTCTCATCTGGCATATGAGGATGCGCTGGAGGAAGCCGGATTAAAGAGAAAAGGGGAACGCCGTGACCAGACAGGTGGAGGCGGCAGGACATATAAGGCATGGCTGGTAAGCCTGGGACTGATATTTACGCAGGAATCCACAGGCAAAATCAAGCTGACGTTAGCGGGGGAAGCTATTATGAATGGTGATTCCCCTGTGGAAGTTTTAAAAGGGCAGATATTAAAGTATCAGTTTCCTTCTTCCTTTTCTATTGGAAGAGGTGTGCAGGTGTCTTCCCGTTTTAAAATACGGCCATTTCGTTTTCTCTTGAAACTGATGGCAGATGAAAAAATTAAATACCTGACAGAAGAGGAAATTGCGAAGGTTATTGTTACAGAGGCAGAAAATGAAAGCGACAAATGCTATAACTATATTGTGGACAGGATTATCCAGTTTCGGAACTACGGGGATGCTTGTCTGGAAGAGGACTTTTTTATCAAGTATAAATCCTCTAAGGGTGCAGTCAACCCAGAGCATCCGTACAGTCATTTGATGGATTTGGCAAATACAATTATTAACTGGCTGGAGTACACGCAGCTTGTAAAGCGTGACAGCGGACAGGTGGCAGTATTAGATGATAAGAGAGAAGAAGTAAAAAGTATATTGGCAGATAAGCCTAATTTTATTGACCGCCCGGAACAGCATGAATATTTTCAGCGGAAATATGGCTTGGATCCGAAGCATAGAAAGGACAACCGCAATCTGGCACTGACGAAAACGGTTACAGCGGCAATGATAGCAAGACAGAAAATCATGCAGGCATATATTACGGAATCATTGGAAAAGCCGATTACCAAAATAACACCCCAGATAGTGGATTACATTATCAGCGTAACGGGGATAGATGGAAAAACGGTAGAAAATGTGCTTGTTGAAACATATCCCAATGGCTCCGTAGGGGCATTTATGACAAAATACTTTGAAATGGCATTTAAGGGAAGAGATGAAGCAACGGAATTTGAAAAGGCAACTGTAGAGCTGTTTCAGGATGTATTCGGCTTTGAGGCAAGGCATGTGGGACCGATTGGGCTTACCCCTGATGTGCTGGTATTATCTGACGAGGACGGTTATCAGGCAATTCTGGATAACAAGGCATACCATAAATACACAATCAGCAACGATCATTTTAACAGAATGGTACACAATTACATTGGAAATATCAGCAACTATGGCGATGGGGATAAATCGCTAGCATTCTTTTCATATATTGCAGGCGGGTTTGGGACAAATATTGACAAACAGCTGAAAAATATTGTGGATGCAACTGGAGTAAACGGTTCGGCAGTGAGTGTTTCTAATATGATTAAGCTGGTGGAACAGCATAACAAGACACCATACAGCCATAAACGGATAAAAGAGATATTTAGTGTAAACAGGCAGGTACTGCTTAGTGACCTTGCATGACAGAGGGTGATGAAATTTGGATAATCTGACTGCACAGCAGAGACGGAAAAATATGCAGCATATCAAATCAAAGGACACAAAGATAGAAGTTATGTTGCGGAAAGGCCTTTGGAACAAAGGCTACCGATACCGCAAGAATTATAAAGGACTTCCGGGAAATCCGGATATTGTCCTGACAAAATACAAAATAGCAATCTTTTGTGATGGTGAGTTCTTTCACGGGAAAGACTGGGAAGTGCTGAAACCACGGCTGGAGAAAAGCAATAACGGCAGTTATTGGGTAAATAAAATATCCAGAAACCGGGAGCGTGATGATGAGGTCAATAAAAGATTGCTGTTTGAGGGCTGGACGGTTATCCGGTTCTGGGGAGATGAGATAAAGAAAGATGTGGATGAGTGTGTGAAGGTTGTGGAAGAGGCGGTATTTGACAGTATGTTATTAGGAAATATTGAGGGATGAGGTATTAGATTAATATGAAATTTGGGTAATGATAAGCCGTATGTAGGTGTTGTAGTATGACTATCTACATAACTTGGCAATAATAGTTTTAAAGTTCTAGGAAAATATTCACAAGGTACGATAGCGTATTTTGTGAATATTTTTTAAGTTATGATTGCATATTGAATGTATTTTGAAAATATTTTTGATATATTAAAATCATTTGCGAAATATTATTGACATTTAAGTTGGGAATGTGCTAGTATTTGTTATATACTTAAAATGGAGGTTGCCGTATGACAAAACAACAAGAAACAAAGCGTGATAAATTTGTGAGATTAGCCGAGGCGCGCACAAATAAAATTATTGATATGCTGCAACTGTTAGGGAATTGCTCTAATACCAGTGTATATGATTATACACAACAAGATATTGATAAAATTTTTAATGCTATTGAAAATGAAGTTCGTGAAACTAAGAAGAAGTTTAATAGGGTTGAAAGTAAAAAGAATATTCGTTTTACATTAGATTAAAAAGGAGGACGTACTATGCAGAATATGACAGCGATACCGCAAAATTATAAAAATAGTGTAGATTGGATTTTAGGTGCTTATACAGATGCTGGGGTTAGCTTTACAAATGGGTTTCAAAAAGATGCTATACAAAATGCTGTAGGTGCACGGAAATTTAATAAATGGAAAAATTGGACCTGTGATATATCTCTTGTTGAAAATAAACATGGTAACTTTGTTGTGGTAGAAGATTCAGGTACAGTTGGTTTAATGGGTAACAATACTAAAATGGATGAAATTAATCAAATGATGGCAAGGGGAGAGGAACTTCCATCAGATGAAAGATTATCACGTTTTACATCTATGTTTAATTCTGGTGGAAATGTTACTGGTGGAGGTCTTTTTGGAGCAGGTAAAAGTGTT
>CAZZHJ010000146.1:0-5658 GCA_964653815.1 uncultured Lachnospiraceae bacterium | reverse complement strand
GATGAATCTTCACTTTGTGAGAACCGGAATCCTATCAATGGAGCAGGGTATACTGCAGATTTCCCGAATCTGGCCTGCCACATTGTCCACAAACTCCTTGGGTGTAACACCTGTTTCCTCTGCCTTTAACTCAATTTTCTGACCATGTTCATCTGTGCCGGTCTGAAAGAATACATCATAGCCATCTTTCCTTTTAAATCTGGCAATACTGTCCGCCAGCACAATTTCATAGCTGTTGCCGATATGCGGTTTCCCCGACGTATAAGCAATCGCCGTTGTAATGTAGTATTTCCCTTTTTCCATCTGTTTCTGCCTCCTATTAAAAACTCTTTTATCTGATTGAAATATAGATAAAAAAGCGAATACTTACCTAATTTTTAGACTAACACAGCAGGCATTTCATGTCAAATACTGGTTATTGTAATTTGTGACAAGCCCATGCTCATATGAATATAGAAAAACGGGGTTTATCCATGTTTAAAAAACGCACCACTATTATATTATTTTTCTTTTTGCTGGTTTTTAGTCTAGGCGCCAGCTTTCTTGCGTATAAAGCTGCCTCTCCTAAACGGCAGCTCCAAAAAATCACCGACGAACTTCTGCTGCAAAATCTGAACGAAAATTCTCTTGTAGCACATTTTATGGTGAGCAATTACAAAAAAGCCGGACTGGATAATACTGTTTCCATGCCTGTCTATTCCAAAGAAAGGGAGCAGGAGCAGTATGCACAGATGAAGGCTCTTTATGAAGAATTAAATGATATTGATTTGTCAAAAGCGGATTTATCCCAAAATCTTCTGAGAGATTCCCTATCCTTTTATCTGGCACATACGCTCAAATTATCCGAATACGAGTATTTTGAGGAACCTTTCTCGCCATATAGCGGTATTCAGAATGAACTGCCTATTCTGCTGACGGAATTTTCTTTGGAAGATAAAGAAGACGTGGAAGAATATCTGGAAATCCTTGCCCTGATTCCCGATTATCTGGACAGCTTATGTCTTTATGAAAAAGAAAAGGCGGAAAAGGGCATGTTTATGAGCGATGCCACAGCCGCTGAAGTGATTGCCTCCCTTGACCATTTCTGTCAGCTCAGCGATGCCGATAATCCCTTTTTAACAACCTTTGAGACAAGAATGAAAACACTCCTGCAGTCAGGCGCCATTACCCAAGATGAATATGTATATTATATAAATGAAAACATACGGCTAGTCACTACGGTTTTACTTCCCGCCTATGAAAAGACGGGTGACAACCTAACCCTGCTGAAATCCGGGGAAAAAACGCCCCAGATGGGGCTTTGCTCCTATGAAAACGGAAAGCAGTACTACGAAATCCTTGTATCTTCTACCCTGGGTGAAGATATCAACATACCGGCTTTAAAGAATGCCTTCAGCCGCCAGCTGATGTCGGATTATACAGAATTAAACCAGCTTTTAGAGTCCAATCCCCAATATTTTATTTCCCTGATGGGAAGGGAATCTCTTTCCGACCCCTTATGCGCCCTTTCTCCGGAGGAATGTATTGAGATTTTGAAAGAACAGATTGCCAAAGATTTTCCTGCACCGGATGAAAAAACCTATCTCTATACATTAAAAGATGTAGCTCCTTCCATGGAAGACCATACAAATCCTGCGTATTACTTTACGCCGCCTGTTGATGACCCTTCCAGAAATGTCATTTACATAAACCGCAACCAGACGCCGGAAGGCATTTCCCTTTTTACCACCCTGGCACATGAGGGCTTTCCCGGCCATTTATATCAGTCAGTAACAACTTCCCGGGCAGCAGATTCCGCTAATCTGCCCTCTCTCTCCGGCGTTGCACATTTTGGCGGCTATACGGAAGGCTATGCAACCTATGTGGAATTTCTTTCCTACGAATATGCCAAACAGGCGGCTGCCAGCCTAACCGGAAATGATGATGCAGCCTTATATTATGATTACCTCTATTATAATAGACGCATTTGTCTGAACCTATATTCCATTATCGATATTATGATTCACTACGAAAATGCCACTCCTGCTGATATCCGCCCCTATCTTTATAAGATTGGCATTACAAAGGACGAGGATATCCAGACTATTTATGACTATATCGTAATGGAACCAGGTACATATATTACATATTACGGGGGATATTTAAAAATACTGGAATGCAAGAATCTGGCAAAGGAATGCTGGGGAGATGCATACAGTGATAAGAAATTCCACCAGATATTACTGGAGGCAGGGCCTCAAAACTTTGAAAATATTAAGAAGCTGATTCGGCAGCTGGGTAATGCTGATGGCGCCCCTCAGGCCTGAGGGGTGCTAATGCATGTACTGCATTTTCACTTGCCTGATAATATTTTTTTGCGAGTTCCTCCCAGGCATCTTGGGAAACAAGCTCATCATCAAATAAATATTTATCCTCACCGTCATGAGCAACATCTATGAGCACGTGTATCATTATCTTCTATCTCAATATCCACTTCAATCTTAACATGTCCTAACATATCAGCTGGTAATATATTCATAGAAAATGCCGGGGTATAATTTCCCTCTTTTTTTCCAAACTCTAAATAACAATTTTCATTATAATCTTCTACAAAATTGCAAATTCTTTCTGATAATTTTTCTAACTTCTTATCTTCAATATAGCAGTTTTGATAAGCTGAAACAAATTCAGAATTTGCAGATATTTTCAATTCTATAAGATTGTCATCTTGCCAAACTTTTTCAAAAACAATATTATCCATCTCATTAAACTTTTCTGCTTAGATTTAAATTTATTGAATAAAATTCAATATTTCCTCTCTTCTTAATTTATCTACTAACACAATCCTTCCCAAATCATTATCTATAAAACTTCCTTTACTAAATACGCTCTTTTGAATAAAATATTTCATCGTATCTCTATCTGAATAACAAACCAAATAAAATGAGGGGTCATCTATATCAACATTAGACAATTCATCAGCTTCATATTCGGCATCCCCATTTTCTAAATAATCAATATAGATTCTTTCTCCATTAATTACCATATTAAATTTGCCATTATCCACGTACATATTTGTTGCTTCATTTTTCCATTGCTTGTACAAATGTGCTATTTCTTTATCATTTGGTGAAATTAAAATAATAGACCTCATATTTTTCCTCTTTAAGCAGTTGGATAAAACAAAAAATACACTCATAAAATGCTCTACGTAATGCATCTAAAAGCTACTCAATCGGAATCCAACCTTCTTCGATTCTTTAACATATCCAACCATTGTTTAACAGTATCTTTTTCCATAACATCATTTATATTTTCAATGTTTAAATATTCTGTTTTAAAAACTTTGCCTTCAATAGGTAATATTGAATAATCCCAGGCTCCATCCCATGAATATATAATGCCATCTGTTAAAACTGCTATTGCTATGGCTAAATAGCCGTAATACAAACCTACTATGGGTGGTTGACCCATTGTTCTTTTAACGCTCCAAAAATATCCTATTTCCCGATTCGCATCTATTTTTTCTTTCATTAATTGAGCATTCTTATTTACCTTTATCTCTTCATCCCAAAATTCTTTATCTAACTCCGTTAACTCATGATAATATACATATACCTCACCTTCCTCATTCAGATTGAATGCTGTAAAATTACTCTTTTCTAAAACTAAAAAATCAGGATTAATATACACTTCATCATCAGTTACTTCTTTGGCAATAATATTAATATCCCGTGATATCTTATTCTCTTTTAAATATTCACTAAACAATTGAACAGAGTATCTGATTATTTCATTACAATTAGGTGTCTTCTTATTTGTTGGATATATTTCAAAGCTCGTACTCATTTTTTGCCTCCTGTCTACTTTGGTATTACAACAATATCCTTTCCCTTCTGCTGTCCATATTTCAATTGTTCCAGGTATCCCTGTCGAATCAACTCTTTTTTTACTTCATTTCTTTTGTCATCTTTATCTAAATCTTCCCAAAAATCATGAGTTACTTCAAGTACATCCACTTCTTCTAACCGTTCACCACATTCTTTATTTTCCACCATTGTTCCATTCCCGCAGTTTATACATTTCGTATTAGGCGTGGTAACAATTTTTTCACCAAATATATCATCACACGTTATTCCATAAATATTTGATATAATCCTCGCTAGCTTACTTTTAGATACATTGGATTGTTTTTCTGTAAAGCACTCTACACAATACACTTCCAATTCTTGTACTATATTTTCATTTAAAAGATTTATATAAGCACAATATTTTCCGCTTTTAGTTGAAACAACTCGTTCGCCATACATATAACCAGAAGTAAAGTATAATTTACGTTCAAACCCACATTTTGAACATTTTGCATGTGCAACAACAAGCTTCTTTTTTTCATTCTCTATTTTCCTCCTATTGGTGTAACCATTTGCGGTTCCAAGATTTCATCAAAATTATCATAAATTACATAATTTATACCACTATCTCGATATGATTGTACCTTAATTACACTATAACCATTATTCAAAGCTTTTTCTGCAATATTTTGACTGAATAACATTTCTTTACTTAAATCTATATAATCCTCTTTAATTCACTTCCTTAAGATCGCAATCTCTATATCTTTTTCCACTTTTCTTCCTATCAACTTCAACAAAATAAAATGGGGCATTATCCTTTATATGCCAATTTACATCTACAATTTGACCTATTAATGATTTCTCGATTATTTCTACTTTATCCCCTACTTTATAAAGAGGTTCTTTGACTCTTTTATAAAGCTTGGCATTGACTCGAAATATTTTTTCTCCATATTTCAAAGTAATCATCTCTTTATGAGATGAAATACATTGAAACACTTTTCCATTTGGCTGTAGCGCAAAAAATTCTTCTCTACAATCAGAAGCAACCATTTCATCATCATTCCCTTTAAAACACTGGTACAACCCCCATGTATCTATGTAGTCCATAATTATCCTCCTTATTCTTCAAATGGCAAATAACCTTGAAAATCTTTCGAAAAAACATTTTGCGGCAGATTACTAAATGCATCCTCTGCAACTTGTAAACTCTCAACACTAGGTTTAAAATGTCCACTAGCATTGTTTATGCTATATATTTTCCCACCTCGAATTTCTATAATACCAGCTGCTTGTACTTGAGGATTACTTCCTCCGACTAATGTAGGATGTGGCATCCTCTGCCCTCCCCTTGTGCCTATTATGATATTTCCATCCATATCAACAACATACATATATTGCCCATTCATATTTTTACTTCCCAAATAATTAGAACCCTCGCTTATATAATCATTGATATTATGTGCAGTTGGGTTTTTAATATATTCTCCATTTCGTAATACTCCTGCTGCTTCATCGTCCAGAAACATAGTTGAATCTACCGAATATCGCTGTCCTGAACCACCCTCAATTAATTCTGTACCAGCTGCTTTCTCTGCCGCTATACTATCCACAGTCGTTGCCCCAGTAATCTGCGTATTCTTTACCGCCACATTCACATGAGATGTCAGCAGACTCCCTGCAAATGCCGCTGTTCCGGTACTTAGATGGTAAATGGTATCATTCCCGTCATAGAACAGGTCACTCATCCCATTACTGGTAGACGTTGCACTGTCCCCGGACAGTCCCAAGAAGAATTCTTCTGCCCCCTGGTTCATATCCGACG
>CAZZHJ010000145.1:0-5813 GCA_964653815.1 uncultured Lachnospiraceae bacterium | reverse complement strand
CACTCTTATCTTACTTCGAGGTTTCTTTTATTCAATTGGCATTATTTCTGAATTACAGGAATGCTCCTCTTCTTTACTCGTATTGTTCTTTTTTAATCTTTTACCGCTTTTTAATCCGCTATATCCAGACAATTCATCCGCTTTCTTTTCTGCTCTATGGAGGTGGCAGCATAAATCCTCGTAACGGAAAGGTCCGAATGCCCGAGAATATCCGCCAGTTCAAAAATATTTGAAAAATGCTCCATATAAGACAGGGCAAAAAAGTGCCTGAAGCTGTGAGGGTAGACCTTGTCCTTATCAACGCCCACCATATCCGCCATGTGTTTCAGCATTTTCCATACTGCAGTCCGGCTGATTGGCGCTCCCGTCGTCCCTCTGAATATTACCCCGCTTTTGATATTTTCCTTTTCACAGTATGTATGAAGCAGGGGAATCAGGTTGTCGGGAAGATAGATTTCCCTGGCCTTGCCCTTATTAAATACCTGAACATATCCTCTTTTCAGTATTTCAACAGTAATATACTGCAATTCACTGACCCGTATGCCTGTCAATGCGATTACCTTCATAATCAGGTAATACTTTTCCCTGCCGCTTTCCCTTGCATAATCCAGCAGCATTTTATACTCCTTTTCCGTAATCACATTTTCTAGGCTCCGGCATCTTTGATACTTCTTTGTTTTTACAACGCAGTCTTCCCTTCCGTAAAAACGGATAAATTTATTGACTGCAATAATGTTAAGATTGACCGTCGTAATTTTATAACTGCTTTCCATAAGCATTACTTTGTAATCTATCACGTTTTTCTTGGTTATCATTTCCCCATCCAGATATGCCATGAATTTCTTTATATAGCGCATATAGATTCGAATTGTCGCCTGTGATAATTCCTGTTCCTCCAGATATTTCCGGAACAAAGTAATCTGTTCTTCCATACGACGGTCCCCACTCCTCTTATTACCTCTCCATCTCTGTATCGTAAAGCTTACTCCATACGGCTGGTATCTCCCAGATGCAACCTTATATACTGCCGGCATATAAAGACAGCCTGCCCCAGCATTTCCTGCACTCCGGCAATTTTCTCTTCCCAATCTGCCGAATCACACATCTCCTTTAATTCCGCCAGATTCTTTTCATAGTGCTCCAAAAAATCATTCACCTTAAGGACTACATTTTCATTCTCTCTGTGGCATTCCTCCAAAGTATTACGGCATTTCCCCAAGCGGGCAGTCATTCTTTCAAGATTGTCCGAATACTCCTCCAGGGTTTCCTTTACATCCTTCTGCCGCCCTCTCTCCATATATTCCCCGGCATGGGAAAATTCAATCTCCATTTTATTGAGCATACTGTATACCGCATTCATTTCCAGCCCCAACGCTCCAATTGCCAAATCCAGCCGGGGTTCATATACTTCATAAGGCAGCAGGGCAATTTCTCTTAGTTTTTCTCCTAAAGCTTCCAAATCATTTACCCGTCCTTTCCTTTTTATTTATTCCGCCAGTGCACGGTACATGGTGCTCCAGATATCCGTGGTGCTCCAATATTCCTCCGCTGGATAGCCGGACAGCCCCATAAGACTTGTCATTTCACGGTCTATCAATTCATTGGCCATGACGTCATAGGCATACTGCTCCCTTAAAATAACCGTTCCCGTACCCTGTTGTTCATTACCTGGTCCGCCTTTAATATAGGGACAGTTTCCCGACACGGTTTCCGAAAGCCTGTCTGCATTCCTGCCTTTCATCCCGTAAGGAACCATATTGTAATTCAGGCAGAAGGTTCCATTCTCATATTCGTCCCCAAGGTTATAGCAGTGTCCGATTTCATGGGCGACGGTTACTTCCGGACTGGTATCCTCCAGAGAAATTACACTGGTGCCCTCTCCAAAGGTAAACCCTGTCAGGCTTCTTTCCTCCGCGCCTCTGTAGGGCCGCATATTCTGCGGCACAAATCCCACTACCAGGTCATATCCCTCTTTCTGCATATCGGAAAGAATGCGCCATATGCGGTAGCGTCCGCCGGAGGTATCCAAATCATAGCTTTCTCCCTCCAGTGCCAGAGTGCCGCCTTCATATAAAATCCATTCCAGATCGTTCCTGCCCAGAGGATATACCTTCCTTGTAAAATTATCCAGCGAGGCTTCCAGTCCCTCCAGTTCCTCCAATTCTCCGCTATAACATGCTGTAATGGGAACTGCCATGATACGAATATTTTTCATATCCCGAAAGCAGATTTCTCTTTCGAATTCGGCATCGCCCAGCTTTACCGTGACCAGATAGTCACCGGCATCCCACTCCGTTTGTTCTGAATCGGTGTAATCAATAAGTCCCGATTCTTCATCGTATCCTGCTGCCGGGAAATTCCATTCCTGCCCGTTTCCGTTGATGGTCATCACAGAATCCTCTGCTTCTTCCTTCCATTCCGGAGCTGTTTTTATAAATAATCCGGTGCCTCTTTCCGCTACCAGCTGATCCATGGCATAAAGACTTCCGTCCTCCTTATCCAGTCCCATTCCCAGCCCCTGATTGACGATAATGACAGGCTCCTCTTCCCATCCGCTTTGTTCCGCTTCTTTACGGGCTGCCGGGATAATGCACCCTGCGCTGATTGTGCCGACTAATAAGGCGGTTGTTAAAATATATTTTTTCTTTTTCAAAGTCCCTCACCAAACATTTCCATGGTATCCATTAATTCCATTAAATCATCCGGACTTGCAGCGCCGGTTTCCAGACGGTTTCTCAGGCTTTCTACTTTCATACGCATATCTTCCCAGTATACAAGCTGCTTTTTGTGCTCTGCTATCATTCCCTGGCACTCGCTGCTTTTACGGGTCAGCTCATCACATTGTGCCGCCAGTTCATTGCGCCTCTCCGTAATTTTTGCAATGCTGTTTTTACGTTCTTCTATTTTCTGCCTAAACTGCTTAATGGCCTTTTCACAGTCATTGCACTGATGTTCCAGAGTTTCTATGTTTCCTTTTGCTATTTCGGCTGCATAATCACATGCCAGATAGATGTTGTAACCGGGAACCCAGCACCACTTTGCCGCATCCTTACGCTTTTTTTCCCTTTTTCGCTGCGCTTCCTCCTGCTGCCGCTTAAAATCGTTAAGCTCCTTTTGCTTTCTCTCTAAATCATCTCTTTCTTTTTCTTCTTCCCTGCTGATTCTGGCAAGTTCAATCTCTTCCGCCGTCTGCTGCTCCTTTAACTTGTCGAATTGCGCATAGTTGGAAGAAATCTGATCCATCAGTTGTCTGTTGCAGGCATCGGCATTTTCCATTTTTTCTTCATATAACCGAGCCTGCTCTTTGGCATCCTTTTCCATCTTCTCAAGATTCTTTCTTATTTCTTCCGCACCATCTTCTATTCGTTTCATTTCTTCCGGCGTAGGGGCATGGTTCATGGCATTTTTTTCTAAAAGCACTCCCGCACAGTCCATAATTTGCCTGAATAAAGGCATCTGTTTCTTTAAATAATCCTGTAATAAAATCATATGTATACCCCCTATTGTGCCGTTTTCTTTTCTGTGAGACTCTTTACTTTCTCTTTACCCTCAATTACCTGCTCCTGCAGCCTGTCTCCGACTTTACCCGCCAGACTGGACGCTCTATCCCAATGCTGCTGCCTTGTCATATCTTTAGAATCAGCTGTTATTATTGTTTCATTCAGATGGCTCCGGGTTTTTTCCGCCGCATCCAGATAATCTGAAGATACAGACGCAATCGCCGTCCACTGGGCAATATAACACAACAGAGGATACATAATATCTACGTCCTTGTAATATTCTATCCTTTCTTCCTTGGGCAGCTCCTGAAGGTCCTTAATCGTATTCTTAAAGGTAGACTCCGATAACCCACGGCAGCTTTCCTCTAACGAATTCCAGAATAAAGCAATATCCTTAAATGCTACAACAGCTCTTTTCAGGGAAGACGTTGCAATGATCAATGCCTGAATTGCCGCATCAATTGATTTCTGATCCACTACAAAGGATTCCATCTGCTTTGCATATTTAGCCAGAAGGCCTACCTGCTTTGTGTTCTCCTCCTCCAGCCGAAGCATCTCGTCATAAATTTCATTCATACGCTCAGCCCGTGCCGCATCAGCCGATGCACTCTCCTGTGCCTCCTGATTCATCTGGGAACCGGCACCGCTTAATAAGCCGCCGATTTTTCCCAGCAAGTTCTCTGCTGATTTCTTATCTCTCTCCAGCTGGTCAATCTCTTCGCCTTTCTTTCTGATATTTTCCCTGCAATTGCTAATTTCTTTTTCCAGTTCTTCTTTTTCTTCTGTTTCATCCTTTTGCCGGATTTTTTCATCCAGTTCCTTCTGTAATGCAGCTTTTTCCTCTTTTGCTTTCTCTAATTCACTTTCAATTTTTTCTTTTTTCTCTTTTGCTTCTTTTTCCTGTCCTTTTATGCCATCGTCGCTCATTCCCTGATTGGATGCCATTCCACCCTGACCTGCAACTGTGCTGCCCGCCACGTCTATTGCTTTTCCCAGGAATCCAAAGACTGCTCCCATAATCTCCATGGTATTTTTGTGCTTCTCAGCAGCTTCTTCCTGCTTTACCATTCTGCTATATTCTCTATTAAGGGATTTGATACGCTTTTCCAAAGATTCCCGCAAGGCTGCAGCATTGCTCTCTTCAGCCTCACACTCCGCCATCATCTGTTTCAAATGATCGCTTTTCTCATACTGCTTCGCATTTTCCGTAATAACATCCTGCAATACAGAAGAGGTAACATCCGCTAATCCCTGATAACCGGCCGCCATTTTGTCTGCCTGTTCCGCCATATTGGCCGCCATTTCCGAAAACGCATCCAGTTTGCCGATAGCAACTACCTCGGCCCCTTTTAAAAGCCATTTATACATGGAAGCCAGTTCCGTAATAGCCAGTGTTGCTTTGCTTTTAAAACCGGTAATAACTTTAATCCCTGTATCATTTAAATCCATCAGCTGTTTCTGCAGCCCGTACAAACGGGACTGAACGGGGAACCCGTATACTGCATGATAAGATACATCCAGCAAATCCACCGCATTGTCAACATTTGCAATGACTGTGGGCAGATCCATACGATGTAAAATATTTCTTTTCTCATTCTGTACAACCAAAGAGGTCTCTTTAATCGGTTTTGACAAATCATAAACCTCTTTTTTTCCGTCCGTTTTTACCTCCAGCAGATTAGATTCGTTAACCATATACTCCATTTCCATGTCTTTTATCCTCCTTATGAACTCTCTGTTTTATGTGCTGCTTACTGCTCCTGCCCTCCTTTGCCTGCAAGGTATCCACATAATACAATATTGTGTTAACATACAAATCCCACTGTTACGGGGATTCCCGAGGATTTCTGATTTTGATATCACTTATGCGATATCCTTTATAGCGGCTTACGATATGGAATTTTCTATAAAAATTTAAAGTGCATTTCTTGACATGGAGTTCATAATATTGTATTGTGTTAACTTTTCTCGACATTTTTGTACATTAAATACATTATATCCTTTTTTTAAGCAGCACTATTTCCATATATGGTAGAAATGGAGATATTTTACACTTTTTTAATAATTTTAGGGAAATTGACGTTAAATTAGAGAAAGATTTGGAATATTTGCGGAGATATAGAAAGCCTCTGCAAACTTTTGACGGGATTTGGTTTGCAGAGGCTATATAGTATATTGAATAATTTATGCAATTTTTTGTTGATGGGAAACTTTTGCAACATTAAACATTCTTTACAAGTTAGTGCCGAATCGAAAAGTAATCAATCAAAATTTGTTTTATATGGTTATATCTTCTTGCATAGGAATTTTCCA
>CAZZHJ010000144.1:0-5930 GCA_964653815.1 uncultured Lachnospiraceae bacterium | reverse complement strand
TTTGGCAAGCTTCATCTTTTTCTTATCCAGAATATAGAAATCCTTTAAACGTACATAGTCCTCTTCATTAAAGAAGCGTTCTCGCTGCACTCTGGTCATATAAAGCAAATCCAGCTTGGAAATACTGTCTTCCAGCTTAATCACTTCCTCATAGGAAATATTCTTTTCATTCAGCATTTCTATAATATAGTCGGGAATCTTCAATTCCTCAGGAGAGATAAAGACAAAATGAATGTCCTCATAGCGGGATAAGGCATTGATCAGGGAATGAACTGTACGGCCAAACTTTAAATCGCCGCAGAGACCAATGGTAAAATGATCCAGCCTTCCTTTCAAGGAACGTATAGTCAAAAGGTCTGTCAGAGTCTGGGTGGGATGCTGGTGTCCGCCGTCACCTGCATTGATAACGGGAATAGAGGATTTGGAAGCAGCTACCATGGCTGCGCCTTCTTTGGGATGGCGCATGGCACAAATATCCGCAAAACAGGAAATGACCCGGATGGTATCGGATACGCTCTCGCCCTTGGAAGCGGAAGAGGAGCTTGCATCGGAAAAACCGATAACATTGCCGCCCAAATTAATCATTGCTGCCTCAAAGCTCAGCCTTGTCCTTGTGCTGGGCTCATAAAAACAGGTAGCCAGCTTTTTCCCCTTGCATTTTTCCTCATATTTCCCGAGATTCCTTTCAATATCGTCTGCCAGGTCAAACAGCCTTTCCAGCTCTTCCACGGAAAAATCCAGCGGATTCATTAAATGTCTCATAGTATAGACCTCTCTTTCTCGTTAAATAGCATATCATAATAAAATCGAAGAGAAATGAATCTCTTCGATTTATTTTCAATTAGAAAATGAAATTAATTCATCCACAGGTTTTCTGCGGGGTGCGGCAGGTGATTCATCGGGATATCCAACGGGAATCAATGCCACCAATTCCCTGTCCTCGGGAATCTCTAATAGTGAAGTAATAATGGGACGGTCAAAAATCCCCATAATAACGGTTCCAAGCCCTGCTTCATGTGCTGCAAGACAAAATGTCTGGGAAGCAACACCTGCATCATACATCTGCCAGCCATCTCCCCTGTCTGTAGAAAAAGAACCATCTCTTTCATAACCGGATCTGCCTTTTATAATGGTAACGGCAACGAGTACGGGAGCATTTTTAATAATATTACCGTTATTAGGAAACATTTTGGTTCCCTCTTCAGCGATTTTATCTTTTAAAGTACCTTCCACAGCTATATACCTGGTAATCTGGGAATGCTTCCAGCTGGGTGCATAAGAAGCGGTCTCAACAATTTCCTTTAATAACTGGTGATCAACGGCATCTGATTTAAACTTCCGGATGCTGCGGCGTCCCAGGATACATTCTTTTGCTGTCATGAAAATACCTCCTTTTGTGTTTGCATTTTTACTATGATAGCATATGTAGTAGCGGCTTTCAATGAAAATTTTAGCTCGGTATAAAAAATGAGTGTAAAAAAGTAAAGTTATCGGTTGTATTTTATGGTAAAAAATAAAATTTTGTAGTATAATAGGACTAATTACAGCAGAAGAAGCGGAAGGTATTAAGGAAATGCTGGGACAGATGGTAACCTAGTCTCCCGGAACCGTCGGTTGACATGAAAGCCTTGCTGTGATATTACAGTTTATATAGAGTTGAGTTGGAGGATATGTAAATGGATTTTGTGGAAAGAAAAAGACTTTTGTTTTTTGGACTGCCATGGACTTTTACCCGTTATACGGTAGGAGAAGAGGTTATCAATATAAAGGCGGGACTGTTAAAGACGGTGGAGGATGACTGTTATATGTATAAGGTAACAGATGTCAAGCTGGAAACATCCCTTCTTGAGCGTATTTTTAAGCTGGGAACGGTAGTTTGCTATACCAGTGATACTACACATCAGCTCTTGAGGTTGGTACATATCAGAAATGCTCGTGCCATAAAGGACTTTATACTGGAGCAGTCTGAGGCACAGAGGATGAAGCGCAGGACACTGAATACACAGAGTCTCAATACCGCAGCTTTTGATGACGTAGATGATGTTTAAGTTTAATAATTTCAAATTTTGTAGAGGAAAAACCACCCGTTTGATGCGGGTGGTTTTTTAGGGGAGGATATATGAATACATTATCGCAATAAATACGATAAGGTATTGCGGGAATAAAAGTATTTCGGTTCCGTCAGGCTTTTTTCTGCTGGTGGTTCAGGATATATTCATACAAAAGGCCTGTGCCGAACCAATACGGCGCATAATCAATTCTGATAACGCCGTCGATATTATAAGGCGAGCTTTCATAATTCCAAGGGCACAGATGTCTTTTCTTCAATGCACTTCCCGTAAAAAATTCCGTCATAAAAATGCAAATCGTATAAAACAAGCCCCGGAACGGAAAAGGCCATTTTTTAATAATCCCGTAAACAGGTTTAAAAAAAGCCGCTAGCCCATAGATGGGAAACATCCAAAGGGATGTATTTCCTTTTAATTTAAAATCCTTGTTTTTCAGTCCGTTACAGGCAGTAAACAAAATTTCCAGACACCACCCCACCAGACCGCATGTGAAAAAATTCTTAATCATGTTTACAGTATTTCCGAAAGTGATATAATTATTCAGGAAAACTGCAAGTTTTACGAATGCACATTGCGGACATGAATATGGAGACAAAAATGACCGAAAAAGAAACCTATACATACATCCAAAATCTTCAATCCCTAGGCATCCATCTAGGCACATCCACAATCAGCGAACTATGCCGCCGCCTGGGCAACCCCCAGGATTCCCTGCGTTTTATCCACATTGCAGGCACCAACGGAAAGGGAAGCATTCTTGCCATGGTGTCAGAATCCCTTACCGCCTGCGGCTACAAAACAGGCCGCTATCTGTCGCCTGCTCTTACGGATTACAGGGAGCGGTTTCAGATTAACGGGCGCATGATCGGAAAAAAGCTTTTTTGTGAGTATGTGGAACGGCTGAAAAATATATGTGAAGAAATGGCGGAGGAAGGTCTTTCGCGCCCCACCCCCTTTGAATTTGATACAGCCCTGGCATTTTTGTATTTCAAGGAGAAAGCATGTGATGCAGTAGTCCTTGAAACGGGAATGGGAGGAGAAGGAGATGCCACTAATATTATCACTACTCCCATGGTCAGCGTCTTTGCTTCTATCAGCAGGGACCACATGGCTTTTCTGGGAAACACCCTTTCGGAGATTGCAGAAAAGAAAGCGGGCATCATTAAGGAAGGAGTACCTGTAATCAGCACGTGGCAGGAAGAGGAAGCCTTAAAAGAGATAGAAAGGGCCTGCAAAGAGAAACATGCCACACTGCATTTGACGGATCAGGCCAACCTGAAGGGAGTAAAAGGGACAGAAAGCGGAATCCTGTTTTCCTACAAAGATTACGGCAGAATAAAGCTTTCCTTAAGGGGCACCTGTCAGCCTGCAAATGCGGCAGCAGCCTTAGAGGTTCTGGACTGCCTGAGAAATGAATATGGATTTGTGCTGCCAAAAGAAAAAATTAAGACCGCATTCGGGGAGATTTCCTGGTCCGGCAGGTTTGAAAAAATCGGAAAGAAACCGGATTTTTACATAGACGGGGCCCATAATGAGGCGGCGGCAAAATCTCTGGCGGAAACTATTGGGTTTTATTTTACAAATAAGAAAATAATTTATATAATAGGAGTATTAAAGGATAAGGAATACGACAGAATCATTGAGGCTGTCCATTCCTATGCAGACAGCATTATTACGGTAAAAACGCCCGGCAATGAACGTGCCATGGATGCTTATGAGCTGGCAAAGGCCGTGGCCGTTTATCACAAAAGGGTAACGGCGGCGGACAGTCTGGAAGAGGCCGTGGAGATGGCATATCTTATGGCGGGAAATGATGCTGTGATCATTGCATTCGGTTCCCTTTCCTATTTGGGAGAACTGACAGCAATTGTAAAAAAGGGAAAATGGACGAGGAGAGACTCCCATGGTAAATAAAGATAAGATAAAGGAAGCGGTTACCCTTTTGCTTGAGGGAATCGGAGAGGATATTAACAGAGAAGGGCTTAAGGATACGCCGGACCGAATTGCGAGAATGTACGAAGAGATTTTTGCCGGCATGGATGAAAAGAGCAGCGAGCATTTATCCAAAACCTTTCATGCAGCAAACAACGAGATTGTACTGGAAAAGGATATTATATTTTATTCTATGTGCGAGCATCATCTGATGCCCTTTTACGGAAAGGCGCATGTGGCGTATATTCCTGACGGCAGGGTAGTAGGACTCAGCAAGATTGCAAGAACTGTGGAGGTGTACGCAAAGAGACTGCAGATTCAGGAGCAGATGGGAGCCCAGATTGCGGATGCCCTGATGGAGGAGTTGGGCGCAAAGGGCGCCATGGTCATGATAGAGGCGGAGCATATGTGTATGACCATGCGCGGTGTAAAAAAGCCGGGCAGCAAAACCGTAACCATTGTGACGAGAGGAATATTTGCGGAAGATGAAAAACTGCAGAACAGCTTTTATCGCATGCTGCAGGGCTCATAAGAGCTGATGGGAAAGAAGGCAAAACAAGAAAGGCAGGAGTCCGTGAATGGAGACCATGAGCAGCTTAGACAGTAAAAGCATGAAGCGTGCAAGAAAGATTTTAGCACATCCCGTATAACAGAAGTATGCCAAAAAGATTGCACACCATGAAAAGAGCCGTAAATTCTGCGGTCATGATATGACTCATTTTCTCAATGTGGCGAGAATCGCCATGCTGTTAAATCTGGAGGAAAATGAAGAGCCAATCAGGAAAGACTGGATATATGGTGCAGCGCTGCTTCACGATATCGGCAGATTCGTCCAGTATGAGGACGGAACAGACCATGCTCTGGCATCGGCAGAGCTGGCGCCGGGGATATTAAAGGACTGCGGTTATTCCGAGGAAGAAATAGGGATTATTTCTGAGGCAATTGCTAATCATCGCAATAAGGAGATTAAGGACGGTTCCGATTTAAAAGGGATTTTGTACCGGGCGGATAAAGCCAGCAGGCCCTGCTACGGGTGCCAGATGCAGGCGGCATGCAATTGGAAGAAAAAGAAGAAAAATATGAAACTGGAGATATAGGAGTTGGGGTAAGACGAAAGTGAAATTTGAGGCTGGCTGTCATCCTTCCGGGGCATGGGGATAAATAATTTTCTTCCCTTGTGCAGGTTCCGAACATAAGATTTTCTAAATGTTCCGGTAAGGGTGTTGGCTATGGACGCAAAAGGCATATATGCCTTTCTCCAACATCCTGTTGGAGAATTGCTGTGGCTGGAATGGAACATTAAGAAAATCTAATGTCCTACACCTCATCGCACAAAGGAAGAAAATTATTTATCCCCATGCCCCGGAAGGATGACAGCCAGCCCCAAATTTCACTTTCGCTTAATGAGGAAGATAAATGAGAATCGGACATAAGGAATTTGATACTGCTAATCATACATACATTATGGGAATACTTAATGTGACGCCTGACTCTTTTTCCGACGGCGGAAAATGGAATGATATGGATAAGGCGTTGTTTCATGTGGAAGAGATGATAGAAGCAGGGGCGGATATTATTGATGTGGGCGGTGAGTCCACAAGGCCCGGCTATACACTTTTATCGGAGCAGGAGGAAACTGCACAGGTCGTGCCGATTATTGAAGCCGTTAAAAAACGGTTTGATATTCCCGTTTCCCTGGATACCTATAAAGCTCCTGTGGCTCTTGCAGGAATTGAAGCCGGAGCGGACATGATCAATGATATCTGGGGCTTAAAATATGACGGAGAGTTAGCCGGCATAATTGCCAAGACAGGAGTTGCCTGCTGTTTAATGCATAACAGAAAGGAACCTGACTACAGGGACTATATCAAGGACCTTTTGGCAGACATGGAAGAAACCCTGGAGATAGCTGAAAGGGCGGGCATAGCA
>CAZZHJ010000143.1:0-5939 GCA_964653815.1 uncultured Lachnospiraceae bacterium | reverse complement strand
AGCTGAATAAAAAGTTTGCGGTTTTGTATTTTTTCTGTGTTTTTATTCCACTGGTTGTTACGGATGCTTTGATACTTAACTTCGTATACCAAAAAGAAGTCAGTGAGAATCAGTATGATATAGATTTTGCAGCTTCGCTGTATACGAACAGCCTTTATAATCTCATGGCGTCGAACCAGACGTATGTTAATTCCCTTAATATGAACGGAAAGATTGATTCCTTTTTAAACACGAAGTATGAATCTTCCTATGAATATTATGATCAATATTTTGAACTGATAAACGATTCCTTTCTTTCTTCACTTTCAGGATTAAACAGTGACAATATTTGTGTATATGCTGATAATGACAGTATATTAGACAGCAGTTATTTTAAAAAGCTGTCCAGGAGCAGGGATGCTGTCTGGTATAAAATGTTTATAGACTCCGGAGAGACAGAAGGATTATATGTATATTACGATGAAGATATTGTCAGTAATTCCCCGATTCAAAAGAGAAAGCTCTATTATATAAAAAAACTGACCTATTACAGAAACGGCTGCGAAAAGATAGCGGTTGTTGAAAATGATCCTGCGGGTTTTCAGAGAAAGATGAAGGACCTCAGCAATAGATATCCCATGTACATCCGGTATGAAAATTATGTTTTATTTACCAATATGGGAGATGACATTATATATGTAGATGAGATCGATACGCAGAACAGAGATGCCCATACAACTTATGTAAACCTTAAAAACACTACTTTTGAGATAGTGATATTGGACAATAGTGATATAATCTCCCTGATTTTACAGGATCAACAGAAAATTCTTTTTGCAATGACCGTCTTTTCGATTTTATTTCCTTATTTTGCCATTAAACTGGTCAATCAGAGTATTATCATGAGAATTTTAGAGCTTGAAAAAGCTTTTGCCAAGAGTTCCGGTAAAACATTTAACCGTATTGAAGATATTGACGGAACAGACGAAATCGCCGAAATGATGCGAAAATATAACGAAATGGTGGACGCCAACAATAATCTTATCAATATGGTCTACAAAAATAGGCTGAAGGAACAGGAAAATGATATTGCGAGAAAGAATGCCGAGCTTTTGGCGCTGCAAAGCCAGATCAACCCGCATTTTCTTTTGAACGCTTTGGAAAGCATACGCATGCACTCTCTGCTGAAGGGCGAAACGGAGACCTCGGTTATGGTGGGAAAGCTGGCGCTTATGCAGAGACAGAATGTAGAATGGGGACAGGATTTTGTTACCATAAAGAAAGAGATGGGCTCCATAGAGGCATACCTTGGCCTTCAAAGCTATCGCTTCAGCGAAAGGCTGAAATATGAAATTGACATGAATGAGGATTGCGCGGATTATCTGATTCCGAAGCTTACGGTTGTAACATTTGTGGAAAATGCCTGTGTTCACGGCATTGAGCCAAAACAGGGGCCGGGCTGGATCTTTGTCAGGGTCTATCGCAAAGATGAGTTTCTTTTCATTGAAGTAGAGGATACCGGCGGCGGCATGGATGAGGCTGAAGTCGCAAAGATGATGGAAAATATCAATCATGTTTCCATAGAGGCGATAAAGGGGAAAAAACATATCGGTATATTAAATGCATGTCTGAGATTGAAAATGATTTCTTCCGATGAGGCGGAGATTCGAATCGACAGTGAAGCAGGGGTTGGCGTGATTGTTGAGATAAAAATACCGCTTGATAAATTAGACAGGATTGAGAGGGATGAATCATGTTAAAGGTATTGCTTGTGGATGACGAACCGTTTATACTGCAGGGTCTGCAGATGCTGATTGATTGGGCAACCGAAGGCTATGAAATTGCTGCTCTTATGTCCAACGGGAAGGAAGCCTATGATTATCTGAAAGAAAATGAGGTTGATTTGATCATTTCCGATATTCAGATGCCTCTGATGACAGGACTGGAACTCTTGGAACGGATTCGGGCGGAAAAGATATCAAACGCCAAATTTGTCGTCCTTACAGGATATGACGATATCTCCTATGCCCAAAAAGCCATAAGAAGCGACAGTATGGATTATATTCTCAAGCCGGTTCAAAAGGAAAACATTCTTTCCATGCTCAGAAAAGTTTCTAAGCTTAAAATAGAAAAGGATGTTCATGACGACCGGCAGAGGAAAATGGAAGACGCATATCTTGCCAGAAATGTGATTGCATTGCTTAAAGGTAAGTATGATGCGGACAATCTTGAATATGTCAAAAAGCATTTACAGCTTTCAGGTGATATAAGGTATGTAAATATAGAAGTCAGTTTTGAGGACGGTGAGAATGACGAGGATGATTATGATCTGAGGGAATTGCAGCACCAGCTTTATCAGGCCTGCTGTGAATCCCAGAAGGATAATACCAATCATTTTGTTTTTGATGTGTCTTACGATGACAGCAGCTATGATGTGGGTTTTATATATTGTGATAATATGGCTACCAGACGTGATCTTTCTGAAAAGGAATATTTTAACGTGATGATACAAAAGGTCGAGAATATCATGCGGAGACAGATCAAAATGACCTGCGGAAAGAAAGTGCCGGATATTCAGGCTGTTGCCAAATCTTACAGTTCTTGCTGTATTCTCAACAGCGTGAGAGGATTTCGAAACAAAAAGAAGCTCTATATATATGAAGAAGAGGCGCAGGTTGAGGGAGAGCAGAATGCGGTGTTTCTTTGTAAGTCTGCCATTGATAATGTGGTTTTGGCCATTAACAGTGCCGATAAAGCCGCCATGGATATCGCTATTGACAATTTATTTGAAGAGCTGCGGGGAATCAGTGAAAAAGAGAATGCAAAAAATCTGAATATCAACTATCTGCTGTTTCAACTGATACACATAGCGTCGGAACAGGATGATAATGTGAATCAGGAAGAGGTGCTTCATTATATAGCTGAAAATTCATTTGACGAATCCATTACCCGAGGAGGCAGTCGGCATATGAAGAGATTTGCCTATGAATATTCAGAATATTTGTTAAGCCTTCGGAAGAATGTGTCAAGAGGTCTGATTTTCAATATAGAAAAGGATATTCAGGAACATTTTTATGAGAATATTACTTTAAAAAGTCTTGGCGATAAGTATTATATCAACAGTTCCTATCTGGGGCAGATTTTTAAGAAGACCCATAACAATATATCCTTTAAGGACTATCTGACACAGATAAGAATCGACCATGCGGCGTCCCAGCTTCTGAATACGGATAAAAAAGTGATTAAAATAGCGGAGGATGTGGGATACAAAGACTGCGATTATTTTATCCGTAAGTTTATTGAACTAAAGGGGTGTACGCCCTCAAAATACAGACGAAATAGCAGTATACAATAATCATGACCCCGATAAAATCTTGATTAACAAATTTAGCTGGATTTTATCGGGGATTTTATTATAGTTTGTCAGGTTGTTATATTTGTATATTAAAATTATACTTTTATTAAAATAAGTCGTATAACGACAAAATAGGGAGGTTAATCTATGAAACTTAAAAGAGTTTTAGCGCTTTCGATGGCATGCGTGCTTAGTATGGCGACTCTCGTAGGCTGCGGTGGCGATACACCCGCAAGCTCAGACGGAGGTGCCACAGACGAAGGCGCTGCAGAAGGCGAAGCAATGGGCCTTGAAACAGGCGAGTCATTTTCTGATGATGATATTATCAATTGGACAATGTTTATCGCAATGCCCGGCTCTGAGATCAACGACGACAACGAGATTCAGCAGATAATTGCTGAGAAAACAGGCGTAAAAGTTAAGGAAACATGGCTTACTGGCCAGACTGCAGCTGAGGCTGTAGGTTCTATTCTTGCTTCCGGCGAACTGCCTGACTTTATTGACGGTGGCGACGGTATGATGCAGCTTTACGATGCAGACGTACTTGTTGCTTGGGATGATTATATTGAGAAATATCCCAATATCAAAGAACTTTATTCAGATGAAGAATGGGAAAGCTTCCGTCAGGAAGATGGTCACATCTATTGGGCAAATATCTTTACCAATACATATGGCGAATCCCAGGCAACCAGCCATAATGATGAGGCTTTCTGGATTCAGTGCCGCGTTCTTGAGTGGGATGGATATCCTGAAATCACAACATTAGAGCAGTATTTCGACCTTCTTGAGAGATACGCAGACGCTAACCCTACCATGGAAGATGGTACACCGGTAATTCCTTACACAATGCTTTGTGAGGACTGGAGATATTTCTGTATTGAAAACGCACCTGAGTTTTTGGCAGGATATCCTAATGACGGTTCTGTTATTGTTGATGTAGATAACATGAAGATCGTTGATTACAATACCATTCCGGAAGCAAAGGAGTATTTCTCCATTCTGAATGAAGAGTACAACAAGGGTTATATTGATAACGAATTTGCAACACAGACATATGATGAGTATATTGCGAAGCTTTCTACAGGAAGCGTTCTCGGTATGTGCGATCAGTGGTGGGATTTCGCTTATACGGTTAACGATATTTTCATTCAGCAGAATCTTGATGATATCGGCTGCAACTATGTTCCTCTGGGACTGACTCTTGAAGAGGGCAAGGACCAGATGTGGCATGTATATGGCGATACACTGAACAACTCCTCAGGTGTTGGTATCACAACAAGCTGCTCCGATCCGGACAGAGCATTCCAGTTCCTTAATGACCTTCTTGACCAGGAGATTCATGACTTAAGATACTGGGGTATTGAAGGCGTTGACTATCTTGTAGATGAGGATGGTTTATATTACAAAACTCCGGAAATGAGAGACCAGTGGGCTGATACTTCCTATCAGGCAGCACACAGATGTACGTATTCTTATCTTCCTCAGTGGCTTGGAACAAGCCGTGACGGCAAGAACGCAATGCAGCCTCAGGAGCAGGAATCTGAGTTCTTTGCAGGTCTTGCAGAGCCTCTGGTAAATTGTTTTGAAGCATATGGCGCACACGGTTATCCTGATATGATCAACTCTGTAGAAAAAGAGACCGGTCCTTGGTATCCGATGTATTCTTTCTCCAATGCTATGACCACAGAAACTCCTGGCGGTGTTGCATGGACCAAGATGGGCGAAACAAAGCACGAATGGCTTCCTAAGGTTGTAATGGCATCAGATTTTGAATCCACATGGAATTCTTACATGGATGCATATTCCTCATGCAAGCCGGAAGATTTCCTTGCAGAAATGCAGGAAGAGCTTGACAGAAGAGCTGCAGTTGCTGCTGAGTAATCGGTAGTGTTATAAAAGAATATGTAATTATGATGCGGCAACCCTGGTCCTTAGATCGAGGTTGCCGCTAATAAAAAAAGGAGGCTTAAAATAAAATATGGACCTCAAAGCAAAGAAGAAAGAAAAGAAACCGCAGAATGCGGTGGCAAAAAAAACAATGAGGGAAAAACTCAATCAAAGAGAATTTCACCGTCAGGGGATTTTGCTGGGCTTTACAGCGCTATATGTAATCTACGGCTTTGTGTTTTACTATCTTCCGCTGGGCGGTTGGATTATGGCTTTTCAGAATTACAAAATCAAGACCGGACTCTTCCACTCCAAATTTATAGGATTGGATAAGTTTAAATTCCTTTTTTCTGATGATTCGTTTATAAGGGATATCAGAAATACTCTGGGAATGGGTGTCATAAATCTTGTAGCTACATTTGTTATGGCAATTGTCTTCGCCATTCTTCTCAATGAAGTCAGAAATAAATATGGAAAGAAACTGGTTCAGACGATTTCGTATTTACCGCATTTCCTTTCATGGATTATAGTAACAGGTATTATCCATGATGCTTTATCTAATACCGGTATTATAAATGAATTGCTTGTGAACTGGAATATTATAGATGGGCCAATCAACTTTTTTGCACATGAAGCCTATTTTTGGCCGATTGTTGCTTTTTCCAATGTATGGAAAGAAACAGGTTGGAATGCAATCATATATCTTGCGGCTATCGTA
>CAZZHJ010000142.1:0-5961 GCA_964653815.1 uncultured Lachnospiraceae bacterium | reverse complement strand
GGAGGGCAAAAAAGTGTACCGCATTACTTTCAATGAGATTACAAAGAATGCGGTCAAAGAATCCTTAAAGCATCCACGGGAAATCAATATGGACTTAGTGGATGCACAGCAGACAAGGCGTATGCTGGACCGTATGGTGGGCTACCGCATTTCACCGGTCTTGTGGGCAAAGGTAAAAAGGGGATTAAGTGCAGGGCGCGTACAGTCTGTGGCGCTTCGCCTCATAGCAGACAGAGAGGATGAGATCAACGCCTTTATTCCGGAGGAATACTGGAACTTGGAGGCGGATTTTAAGATACAGGGGGAAAAGAAGCCTCTGAAGGCAAAGTTTTACGGCAAACAGGATAAAAAAATCGATATTAAATCAAAGGAACAGCTGGATGGCATATTAAAAGAACTGGAACATGCCACATTTTCAGTTGCCGATGTGAAAAACGGGGAAAGGATAAGAAAGCAGCCCCTTCCTTTTACGACCTCTACACTTCAGCAGGAGGCGTCCAAGGCGTTGAATTTTTCCACACAGAAGACTATGCGCCTTGCACAGCAGTTATATGAAGAGGGAATGATCAGTTATCTGCGTACAGATTCCACCCGTATCTCCGATGAAGCGGCGGCGGCAGCGGCAGAGTTTATTGCAGGAAATTACGGAAAAGAATATTTAATGCAGGCAGATGGCAAAAAAGGGACGAAAGGGAAGATTCAGGATGCCCACGAGGCTATCCGGCCTACGGATATAGGTAGACTACCCTCGGACCAGAAGGAAAAGTTATCCAGGGATTTATTCAGGCTGTATCAGCTGATCTGGAAGCGTTTTACGGCCAGCAGAATGGCGCCTGCGGTATATACTACCACATCTGTCAGGATTGAAGGGGGCGGCTATCGTTTCAGCGTGGCGGCCAGCAAGATAAAATTTGACGGTTTTATGAGTGTATATACAGAGGCGGATGAGGAAAAGGCACAGCCTAATACCTTATTAAATACTTTGGATAAGAGTGCTAAGCTTTCTTTGGCGCAGTTTGATTACAGCCAGCACTTTACCCAGCCGCCGGCACATTATACCGAAGCGGCATTGGTAAGGACTTTAGAGGAAATGGGAATCGGAAGGCCCTCTACTTATGCGCCTACCATTACCACCATTTTGGCAAGGCGTTATGTGGCAAAAGAGAATAAAAATCTTTTTATTACGGAGCTGGGGGAAGTAGTCAACAACATGATGAAGGAGGCTTTCCCTACGATTGTAGATGTTAATTTTACCGCAAATCTGGAATCTCTTTTAGATGGAGTGGAAGAAGGCGCGGTTAATTGGAAGGTTGTTGTACAGAATTTTTACCCGGATTTGGACGAAGCGGTAAAAAATGCGGAAGAGCAGCTGGAAAATGTGACCATTGCCGATGAAGAGACGGATGTTTTATGCGAAAAGTGCGGCAGAAATATGGTGATCAAGTACGGACCCCACGGCAAATTCCTGGGATGTCCGGGATTTCCCGACTGCAGAAATACCAAGCCCTATCTTGAAAAAATCGGAGTGGCATGTCCTAAATGCGGCAGAGATATCGTTATGCGTAAGACCAAAAAAGGACGCCGCTATTATGGATGCGAGAATAATCCGGAGTGCGATTTTATGGTGTGGCAGAAGCCTAGCGGGAAAAAGTGCCCCCGGTGCGGCAATGTGCTGTTAGAGAGAGGCAGCAAGCTTTCCTGTGCTGATGAACAGTGTGGATATGTGGAGGCAAAAAAGCCTCAGACAGTATAAATAGGGAGAAATTTCCTATATGGAATATTCAGACAATTCCAAAAACTGCGTTGCACCTGTGAGATAATTGTGTTAAAATAAATCCAATACATTGAGAAGGATGTGAAATGTACATGGGCAGCGTTCAGTTGCTAGATAAGACCAGGAAAATTGGGAAGCTATTGCATAACAATAATACCAGTAAAGTTGTATTTAATGATATTTGTGATGTGATGAAAGAGATTCTCTTATCCAATGTGCTGGTAATTAGCAGGAAAGGAAAGATTCTTGGCACAGGCAATAGAAAGGAAATTGAAGAGATTACGGAGTTGCTCCAAGGACAGGTGGGCAGCTTTATTGATACGCTGTTAAATGACCGTTTTTTGTCTGTACTGAGCACCAAAGAAAATGTGAATCTTTCCACCCTGGGCTTTGAAGCGGCTGACATTAAGAAGTATCAGGCGGTAATCGCACCCATAGAGATTGCCGGTGAGCGGTTGGGCACCCTGTTTTTATACAAATGTGATGAACAGTACGATATTGATGACATCATATTGACGGAATACGGGGGGACCGTGGTAGGGCTGGAGATGCTCCGGTCAGTCAATGAGGAAAATGCCGAAGAGAGCAGGAAGCACCAGGTAGTAAAATCCGCATTGAGTACCTTGTCCGCATCAGAAGAAGAGGCTATTGTACATATATTTGAAGAACTGGACAGCATGGAAGGGATTTTGGTAGCTAGCAAGATTGCTGACAGGGTAGGCATTACCAGAAGTGTAATCGTAAATGCCCTTCGCAAGTTTGAGAGCGCCGGTGTAATCGAGTCCCGAAGCTCGGGCATGAAAGGCACCTATATAAAAGTATTAAATGATGCAGTTTACGAAGAGATAGCGGGCTTGAAATGACAAATCTGGTTTATTAAGGAATATTGGAAGAGCATAGGAAATATAATTAAGATTGTATCAAAGGGAGTTGATATGTAGGGTTAAAAGGATTTACGCAAAGGGTAAGTCCTTTTTTGCGGCAAGTTGTGGTAAAATATACAAGATACAGTAATTTATCCAAAAAACTTGTGTTTTTTCATAAATTATTTTAATATAAGAGGGGGTCTGTTGTTTAAAACACAGACCAAGCATCAGGATAAGGAGAGATATTATGATTTCATCAAGTGTTTTTGATTATGTGAATGTAATGAATAAGGCATTGGATGCATCATGGCTTCGCAATGAGACAATTGCCAATAACATTTCAAATCAGTCTACGCCCGGCTACAAAAGGCAGGATGTGGATTTTGAAAGCGCTTTGAAGCAGGCACTGCAAAGCTCCGGATATCGCACGATGGATGGAAAGGTGGGTCATATCAGACTGAAACGTCTGGAAGTGGGCACCTATACCGACCATGCCAATTTTTCCTATAGGTTAGACGGCAATAATGTGGACCCGGATACGGAATTTGTCGAGCTTGCCAGCAATCAGATTAAATACCAGGCGCTGCAGGACAGTGTGAATCAGGAATTTGCACTTTTGAAGGCAGCGATGAAATAATATAGGAGGAATTCGACATGGGATTATTTACTTCATTTGATATTAATGCGACAGGGCTTACAGCTCAGCGTTACCGTATGGATGTGGTGGCAGAAAATGTTGCCAATGTGAATACCACCAGAACAGCAGACGGTACTCCCTACAGGAGAAAGATCGTTACTTTTCAGGAGAAGACCGGCGGAGTTTCTTTTGCAGATACGTTAAAAAAGGCAAAAGGCACCTATCTTGGCAAAGGAGTTAAGGTAACAGGCACCTATAATGATTATGAAACGGATTTGATCAAGGCTTATGACCCGGCTCATCCGGATGCGGATGATGATGGTTATGTTTATTATCCCAATGTAAATATTGTCACGGAAATGACGGATTTAATAGACGCCAGCCGTGCTTATGAAGCGAATGCCACGGCATTTAATACCAGCAAGGATATTGCGGTAAAAGGATTGGAAATGGCTAATTAAGGATTTGCGGGAGGATGAAAAATGACTATCGATGCGCTATACAATATGAATTCTAATGCCATTAAAGGCATTTATGATACCAGCAGAGCGGCAAGTTTAAAGCCGGCAGCTTCAGAAAATGATGAAGATGTTTTTGCTTCCATTTTGGATTCGGCGGTAGCAAACATCAAAGAGACAAATGCTTACATATCTGATGCAGAAAATGAGAAAATCCGTTTTGCCATGGGCGAAGCGGAAAATACCCATGATCTTACAATTGCAATGCAAAAGGCATCGGCAGCTCTCACATATACGATAGCAGTAAGAGATAAATTTTTGGAGGCATACAAAGAAATTATGCAGATCCAGATTTAGATGCTAAGGAGTAAGAGGAAACAATGGAACAGTTAAGGGAAATTCCCCAAAAGATTATAGAGTGGTGGAATAAATTCAGTTCAAAACAGAAAACCGTTATTATAAGTATTGCGGCGGGTGTCGTTCTGGCACTGGTCCTTTTAGTGACCCTGATGACCAGAAAGGTATATGTGCCCATTGTGACCTGTGAGACGGCTGCGGAAGGCGCAGAAGTGGTAAATCTGTTAGAAAGCAACGGCATGACCTATAAGACCAATACGGAAGGGACTGTTGTTTCCGTACTTGAGAGCCAGCAAGGGGAAGCCAACCTGCTGCTTGGCGCAAACAATATCCCCACTATGAAATACACCATTGACCAGGTAACAGAAGGCGGGTTTTCCACTACCGAATCGGATAAACAAAAGAGATATGTAGTTTATAAGCAGGAAGAGATGGAGGCCGACCTGAAGGAAAATACCGCTGTTAAAAAAGCCTGGGTCAAACTGGACATTCAGGAAGATGACGGTACATTGATTGCCCAGGATAAGGAGTCCTTTGCGGCTATTACCCTGGAACTGGAAGGAGAACTGACCGAGGACGGGGCGGCTGCCTTGGCGCGTTTTGCGGCCACAGCCCTTGGCAATGAGACTACAGACAATATTACCATTATTGATACGGAGGGTAATCTGTTATTTTCCGGAGCGGATTCTTCCACAGAAAACGGGCTTACAGCCAACAGCCAGCTTTCCATGAAGAAAAAAGCGGAAGATCTGGTAAGGAGCGAAGTGAAAACCGTGCTTTTAGGTACGGATTTATATGATAATATCGAGGTTGCCAGCAATCTGGATTTGGATTTTTCCACGGTTAAGCTGACCAACCATGATTTTACGCCTGCGGAGAATTCCACCCAGGGTGTGTACAGCCATGAGGATATTTATCAGTCTGACGCTCAGGGCGTTGTAGGAGGTGTACCCGGCACTTACAGCAATGATAGTGATGATGGCACCACTTATGATATTTCCAATATGGGTAATTCCACTGAAAGTGTTACGCAGGAAAGCAGAGATTTTCTGCCCAATGAGTCCTTAAGGGAGCAGACGATTCCCCCGGGACTTGTGCAATATGATACTTCTTCTATATCTGTAACGGCAAAGGCCCTCAGAGTGTATAAGGAAGAGGATGTCAAGGCACAGGGGCTTTTGACAGATATGAGCTGGGAAGAGTTTAAGGCAGCTAATGAATCAAACATAAAGCTGGAAGTAGATGAGGATATTTACGCAGTTGTACATACAGCGACGGGAATTCCCACAGAGAATATTTCCATTGTGGCATATGAGGTTCCGATTTTTGTAGATAAAGAAGGTCTGGATGTAGAGGCGACGGATGTTATCCAGATTGTGATTATTGTTATTATTTTGGGTCTGCTGGCATTTGTGATTCTGCTCAGCATGAGAGGAACCAAGTCGGAGACGGCTGCGGAGGAATTATCTGTAGAGAGCCTTTTACAGTCAACGCCGGCAGAAGTATTAGAGGATATTGAACTGGATGAAAAATCTGAGACCAGAAAGTTGATAGAAAAGTTTGTTGACGAAAATCCGGAAGCGGTGGCAAATCTGCTTAGAAACTGGCTTGCGGAGGATTGGGGGTAAAATACAATGGCACATGGAGACGAGGGTATTTCCGGTGTTCAGAAGGCGGCTGTTCTGCTGATTGCCCTTGGACCGGAAAAATCATCTCAGATATTTAAGCATTTAAAAGAAGATGAGATAGAAGAACTTACATTGGAAATTGCTAATACCAGGAGTATCACACCGCAGCTGAAGGAAGACGTTATTAACGAGTTCTATGGGGTGTGTCTTGCCCAGCAGTATATTGCGGAAGGCGGTATCG
>CAZZHJ010000141.1:0-6023 GCA_964653815.1 uncultured Lachnospiraceae bacterium | reverse complement strand
TACCCCAGCGCCATACTTATGTCCGAAGGCTCACAGGGAAATTTTTATGTAATATCGAAATAAGTATAGCATATTTTTTTTTCAAAGGAAACGGGAAATCCAAAAAGAAATTTGTCCCTTTCTGTCAATGTATGTTAAAATTTAGAAAGATACTGCAATATTCAAAAAACTACCGGCGATTGCGAAAATTCAGATCTGGCAAGCTGTAAAAAAAGATTACTGCTAAAGGACCCTTTAAAAACGCCGGCACTTGGATTTTGCAGAGCCTGCGAAGGCAAAATCCTTAGTACCGCTGCGTTTTTAACGGAGCGAAAGCGTGTCCTAAAGCAGTAACTTTTTTTGCAGCTCGCCAGCTCTGAATTTTCGTAATTGCCCACTTAGAAAAAAGGAGAATTTCATATGCTTTACATTATTGTTAATCCTGCCTCTAAATCCGGTCTGGGCAGAAAGAAATGGGAAACCTTTAAAGAAAAACTGAATCAGAATTCCATCGTATATGAAGTTTTCTTTACAGATAAGAAAAACGGCGCCACCCGATGCGCCAAAGAAATCTTGGGCAAAATACGCTCGAATTCCTTGGATATTTTGTGTGTTCTCGGCGGAGACGGCACCATCAATGAGGCGGTCAATGCCTTTGACGGCACAAGGGATATCCCTCTAGCCTATCTTCCTACGGGCTCCAGCAACGACCTGGCAAGGTCCCTGCACCTTGTCTCTTCTCCCGACGAACTAATCAGGCATATTAAAAATCCCATTACAAATATGGCAGATACCGGAATGCTCCAGGCAGCCAACGGAAAAAAACGCCATTTCTGCGTCAGCTGTGGTATCGGATTTGATGCCGCTGTCTGCAAGGAGGCGCTGGATTCAAAATTAAAAGATGTCCTGAACCGCCTGGGACTGGGCAAGCTTACTTATGCGGGAATTGCTTTAAAGCAGTTGATTTCCGCCCCTTCCTGCGGCTGTGACATTACTTTTGAGGATGGCGCCACAAAGCACTTCGACAGGCTGCTTTTTGCCGTTTCCATGGTCCAGCCTTACGAGGGCGGCGGTATCCGGATGGCTCCCATGGCTGACTGCCACGACGGGCTTTTCGATGTGATGGTAGTTGCCGGCCTTCGGAAATGGCGGGCGCTCTATCTGCTTCCCCTTGCCTTTTTCGGTCTCCACACCAAGGCTAAAAATGTCTACTTTTTCAAGGTCCGCAAGCTGATAATTGAAACAGAGGTCCCCCTGATCGTACATGCAGACGGGGAATATTGTGGAAAACAGCAAAAAATCACCCTTTCCTGCCAAAAGAATGGGCTAAAATTCATCTAGACAAACTTCTGATTTTGTAGTATACCTTCCTTTATAGATAATTTTTATAAAGGAGGCCTGCGCGTGAACGTACAACATCAAAAAAATAGCATAAAACTTTCATACCATGCAGAACTGGCGCTCCGTATTCTCGTGCCTGTACTTTACGGACTGTTTTATGTAGCGGTTTTCACATGGCTTGAACACCGCCCTGTAAATTCCTATCTCGTGATCAAAACGCATCTTGACTCGCGGATTCCTTTTTGTGAGTATTTTATCGTCCCTTATATGCTTTGGTTTTTATATATTGCCTCTACAGTAGGGCTGTTTGTCTTTTTGAACAGAAAGGATTACATCCGTCTCTGTTTCACCTTAGGGGTGGGGATGACCGTATTTTTACTGGTCTCCTATCTGTTTCCCAATATGCAGCCCTTGCGGCCGAAGCTGGAATACTTTACACGGGATAATATCTTTCTGGATATAGTAAAAGGGCTTTATAAAGCCGATACCTGTACCAATGTATTTCCCAGCATCCATGTATTCAATTCCCTTGCCGCTAATTTTGCCATTCAAAAATCGCGGCAGTTAAAAAATCGCAAGGTACTGCGGATATGCTCCCATATTTTATGCGTATCCATTATTTTATCCACCATGTTCTTAAAACAGCATTCCACCTTTGATGTATTGACGGGAATCGCCATGGCGGGCATCCTTTACTGGTTTGTTTATTATCTGCCGGAAGTGAAGGCCGTGACGACGTTTTCCAAAAAAGTACAGTATTAAAGCTATAAAATATTAAAAACCCTCTGGTAAAGAGGAATACTCATACAAAAGTTTTAGCCCGAAAGCGGTTTGGATCAACTGTTTTCGGGCTTGTTTTGATATTGTATTACTCACATAAAGTATCAGAATTTAACCTCCTAGCGGAAGGCCTACTTCAACTTTATAGACTGTTCCGCTTTCATCAAAATGTATCCAATAATAATGAGGCATATGGTCAGGCATGATCGGACCGTTGTCAGTATAGATATAGTAACCTATTCTTCCAGATTTGCCTTCTTGTATTGAACCAGTATCAAATACCCCATATTTATTAATTACAGAGTTGATATTAGAATTGAGAATAGACCAATCATTGTATTTGTAATAAGTTGAGTGTGATAAAACAAAACCAAGTAAAAAAACAAAAAATATTATATCAAACGATAATAGTAATCCTTTTGTTCGAGCAACTTTATGTTGTTTTTTGGCTCTTATCAGCATTACAATAAGAATAATTAAACAAACTAAAAGAACGAGCAAAACGATTCGTTCAATTATATTGACGATTATATTGACATACCAAGGATTCATTTGTTACTCTCCTAAATTTCGATTTATTTTAGTAACTTTATACATCATAGAAATTGTGTTGTCAATAAAAACGCCATAGCACTTTTGACGGTTATCAAAAATGCTATCTTCTATTTCTTTAACACTTCCAGATACCACAGCGCCTCATCCGACAAATCTCCATCGGTAAAGCCGCTGGTTTTATCACATTCCGGTCTGAAGAATGCCGAAGATTCATCCTTATTGGAAATATTCCAGATACAATAGCTGATGCCGTTCTGGTCCAGAAGATCAATCCACTTATTGCCTTCATCCCTGTTGACCGCACCATTACCCGATGCATTTGTAATACCAAATTCGCTGACAAATATGGGAAGTCCCCTGTTATAAGCATCCTGCATGGTATTTCTCAAATCATCCCTGTGGGTGTCCGCATAAAAATGAAGGGTGTACATCAGGTTATCATATCCCGTGATGGGGTCTGCCGCCGCTTCGTTCACAAACTGACACCAGTTAGGCGTCCCCACCAGAATAATGGCATCCTTATCCCTTTCGCGGATTACGGGAATCACCTCGTTTGCATAAGTCTTGATATCATTCCAGCTAGTGCCGCTGTTAGGCTCGTTACAGATTTCATAAATGATATTGTCGTAGCCCTGATAACGGTCCGCCATTTCTGCAAAAAACCGCTTCGCCTCCTCCTTATTCTGCAAAGGATTGCTGTCGCTTAAAATATGCCAGTCAATGATCACATACATGCCCAGATTGGTAGCATGGTTCACGCCCTCGCTGACCACATTTTTCAATATCTGTTTATTATTTTCATCTCCCGTACAATAACCGTTATCCTCTGCGGTGTACATGGCAAGCCTTACAACCTCCACACCCCATTCATCACGCATCTGCTTAAAGAAATCGGCGTTGACATACTGGGGATACCAGGAAAGGCCGTGGGTACTGATCCCCTTTAACTGCACCTGGTTTCCGTTCCGGTCTGTCAGCCTGTTGCCCATTACCTGTAATGCGCCATAACGCTCAACCGGCGTATTACCACTTGTTTCCGTGCTCGCCGCTTCCTGATTATTGACATTCGTGTCATTTTGATTATCAACTGTTTCAACCGGGCTTTCTTCATGCCCTTCCTGCCCTGCTCCATCATCCTGTACTTCATCTACCGGCAGCTCTTCCGGCTGCTTTTCCGTTTCCTCAGCCGCCGAAACCACTTCTGTGTTTGATGAAGTATTCATTTTCTGCTGCATGGTCATTCCTGCGATATAGCCTATGGAGCCTGTTAAAAGAGCTGCCAGTACAGCGATGATAATAAGGTATTTTTTGTTGTTCTGCATAATTTCTCCTGCTTTTTCTATTTCATTTTTCTTCGTGTCCGCAAATGATCCCTTGCTGCAAGCCCCTGCGAGTTTGATTCCTTATGTCTTTCCCAGGCTTGTTGACTTTATTTGAAATATTCCACACCGGATTCAAAGATTTTCATATCCTGTTCGCCGTAAATATTCATGGCCACAGCCTTGTCACGCCTCTCGGAATGCGCCATCTTGCCTAAGCATCTTCCGTCGGGAGAGGTAATTCCTTCGATTGCACAGTAAGAGCCGTTAATATTCCACTCTTCATCCATGGAAACGTTTCCTTCAAAATCTGCATACTGGGTAGCCACCTGTCCGTTTGCAAAGAGTTTATCCAACCATTCCTTAGGCGCTACAAACCTGCCCTCGCCATGGGAAGCCGGATTGACATAGGTCTTTCCAAGCTCCGCTCCCGCAAGCCATGGAGACTTGTTGGTCACTACCTTTGTATATACCATTTTGGAAATATGGCGGTTAATGGTATTGAAGGTTAAGGTAGGGGAATCCTCCTTCTGTCCTACAATTTCCCCGAAAGGAACCAACCCCAGCTTGATCAGCGCCTGGAAACCGTTACAGATACCCAATGCCAGTCCGTCCCTTTCCTTTAAGAGCTTCATAACCGCCTCTTTAATCTTTTCATTCTGGAAAGCCGTTGCAAAAAACTTAGCGCTTCCGTCCGGCTCATCTCCTGCGGAAAAGCCGCCGGGGAACATAATGATCTGCGCCTGCCCGATTGCCTTTTCAAATTCATCCACGGATGCCCTGATATCTTCCGCCGTAATATTCCTAAACACTCTGGTTATTACATCAGCGCCCGCTCTCTCAAAGGCCTTCGCGCTGTCATACTCGCAGTTTGTTCCCGGGAATAAAGGAATAAATACCGTAGGCTTTGCCACTTTATGCTTACAAATATACATGTCACTGGTGTCATAAACTTTGGATTCAACCGGTTCACATCCTTTTACCGCTTTGGTAGGGAATACCTTTTCCAGTTTGGAGGTCCATGCCTTAAGTGCTTCCTCTTCGCTGATGGATACGCCTTCCTTTGTAAAGGTAAAGCCGCTCTCTGCAACTTCTCCCACTAAGACATAAGGCACACCGATTGCATCCAGCTTATCCGCAGGCACTTCCGCCAGCAGATTGCCCAGCTGGTTTTCAAATAATTCCTTTGCCCCAAGTCCGCCGTCAAATGCAACGCCTAACTTATTACCGAAGGCCATCTTTGCCGCTGCCGCCGCTATACCCTTGGAATCTAAAGCGTAAGCGGAAACAACCACTTTATCCTGAATGAGCTTTGCGACTTTCTCATATAAAGCGCAGACCTTTTCATATACGGGAAGATCATATTCATCCTTTTCAATCTGGAAAGCTACCAGCTTATTTCCGGCCTTCTTCAGTTCCGGCGTGATGATTTCGGGATATTTTGCCACATCCACAGCAAATGACACAAGTGTCGGTGGAACGTCAATATCATTAAATGTACCGGACATACTGTCTTTGCCGCCGATACTGGGCAGTCCGAAACCAATTTGTGCATCGAATGCGCCTAAAAGAGCCGCAAAGGGCTGGCTCCAGCGATGTTTATCCTCCGTCATTCTGCGGAAATATTCCTGGAAGGTAAAGCGCACTTTTTTATAATCCCCGCCTGCCGCAACAATCTTGCTCAAGGATTCCAGTACCGCATAAACTGCTCCGTGATAAGGGCTCCAACCTGATAAATAGGGGTCAAAGCCATAGCTCATCATGGTAACTGTTTCCGTTTCTCCCTTTAATAAAGGCAGCTTTGCAACCATGGTCTGAGTCTCTGTCAGTTGGTATTTGCCGCCGTAAGGCATATATACGCTGGCCGCTCCGATGGAAGCGTCAAACATTTCCACAAGTCCCTTCTGGCTGCACACATTCAAATCGTTTAATGTGCTTAAGAAGGCATCCTTTACACCGCCATTTCCCTTAAGGGCGGCATCCACTGCGGGAATCGCAATTTTATTAAAATAGTTATCTTCTTTTTTAGGCACATCCACAGCCACATCG
>CAZZHJ010000140.1:0-6042 GCA_964653815.1 uncultured Lachnospiraceae bacterium | reverse complement strand
ATAAAGCCAGTCGCGGACGTTTTTGCCATCCCCGTAAACGGGCAGCTTCTTTCCTGAAAGAGCATTATTGATGATAAGGGGAATCAGTTTTTCAGGAAACTGATAGGGTCCGTAATTGTTGGAACAGTTGGTAATATTGGCCGGGAAATGATAGGTATCCATATAGGCCTTTACCAGCATGTCCGAACTTGCCTTGGATGCGGAATAAGGGCTGTGAGGCGCATAGGGGGTTGTCTCATAGAAATAACCGCCGTCCTCATCTAAAGAGCCGTAAACCTCATCCGTGGAAACGTGAAGGAATTTCTTGCCCTCCTTAAAGCTGCCATCCGGCAGTTCCCATGCTTCCTTTGCACAATTAAGCATAACCGCTGTTCCTAACACATTGGTCTGTACAAAAACCTCAGGATTGCGGATGCTGCGGTCCACATGGCTTTCTGCCGCAAAATGAACCACACGGTCTATGTCGTTTTCCGCAAAAATCTTGGCAATCGCCTGTTTATCGCAAATATCCGCCTTCACAAAGGTGTAATTATCCCTGTCTTCAACACCCTTTAAATTCTCAAGATTCCCTGCATAAGTCAACGCATCCACATTGATAATCCGAATCTCATTGTCATATTTTCTGAACATATAATGAATATAGTTGGAACCGATAAATCCGGCTCCCCCGGTTACCAGGTAAGTTCTCATCATTCAATGTCCTCCTGCATATACATAATATTTTTAGACGCTCTTATTATTGTACCCTATTTACTGGAAAAATGCACTAAAAATTTTTGTCGAGATTTTTTGTCGAAATCATCTGTGGGTTTTATTGACGTTTTTTCTCAAATATGTGAGAATCTTAGATGCGGCCCAGAAACTTTTTTCGGAAAAATACCGTAATTTACAGGAAAGGTTGACAACTTTATGTTATATATACATTACTGCGAAAACTGCGATAGAATCCATATTTTAAACGGTCATAAAACCAGCTGCCCCAAATGCGCCTCTCTTTTATGCGAACTGCCGGTTTCTTTTTTGGAATATACCAAGAAAGATGCTGCCGAACGCCAGCGCCTTATAGCGCAGCACCATTGTCCTTAGATATTGCGAATCCTTATTTATTCTGTTAAAATAAATTTGGATTAGGTATTTTTATAACGTTATATTTTCAGCGTAAAGAATACTTTAATTAATAATTAATAAAGGCAGGAAATTTAAATGAAAATTGCAGTAATCGGTACCGGCTATGTAGGTCTTGTCACCGGAACATGCTTTTCCGATATGGGAAACGATGTGTGGTGTGTTGATGTGGACGCCTCCAAAATTGAAAATCTGAAAAAAGGCATTATTCCCATTTATGAACCGGGACTGGAAAGCATGGTAAAAAATAATTATGAACTGGGACATTTAAAGTTTACCACCGATATCGCAGAAGCTTTAGACCATGCTAACATCTGTTTTATCGCAGTAGGTACTCCTATGGGCGAGGACGGAAGCGCCGACCTTCATTATGTGCTGGAGGTTGCCGCACAAATCGGCGCCAATATGAAGCATCATATGTATGTAGTGGACAAATCCACTGTACCCGTGGGAACCGCAGAAAAAGTAAAAGCAACTATTCAAACCGCTTTAGATCAACGTGGCAGCGATTTAACCTTCGATGTCGTCTCCAATCCCGAATTTCTCAAGGAAGGGACTGCTGTAGGTGACTGCATGAGGCCGGACCGGATTGTTATCGGTGCAGACAATGACAATGCCTTTGCCATGATGGAACGCCTCTATATGCCCTATATCCTCAACACGGAAAACTTTATCCGCATGGATATTGCCAGTGCGGAAATGACCAAATATACCGCCAATGCCATGTTGGCTACCAAAATCAGCTTTATAAATGAAATCAGCAATATCTGCGAACTGGTAGGCGCTGATGTCAACAAAGTTCGTCGAGGCATCGGCTCCGACAAACGGATTGGCTATTCCTTCATTTATGCCGGCTGCGGCTATGGAGGAAGCTGTTTCCCCAAAGATGTTCAGGCCTTGATCAAGACCAGTGAGCAGTATGGACACACACCTCATATCCTGGAAGCAGTAGAAATCGTCAATGCCAACCAAAAGCAGGTCATTCCCAGAAAAGTAACAAAACGCTTCGGCGAAGACTTAACCGGCCTTAACTTTGCAGTCTGGGGACTGGCATTTAAACCTGATACAGACGATATGCGCCAGGCTGCTTCCATTACCATTATCAACGAACTGACCAAACGCGGGGCAACGGTTACCGCTTATGACCCCAAAGCCATCGAGGAGGCCCGCACCTGCTATTTGAAGGATAACGATAAAGTCAACTATGTTACCAGCAAGTACACTGCCTTAAACGATGCAGACGCCCTGATCCTTGTAACAGAATGGAAAGAATTCCGCTCACCTGATCTGGACGAAATCAAGAAACGATTGAAAACCCCCATTATCTTTGACGGCAGAAACCAGTATGACAGGAAAGAGCTGAAAGACATGGGATTTGAATATTTCCAGATAGGGGTCGGGAAAAACCAATAAGAACGATTTTGCATAAAAAGAAAGGCTATGGAGCAAAAAATATAAATATCACGGGGACACGCTTTCGCTTGGATTTATGCTCTTTAGAGTATAACAGTCCCCTTTGATATTTTTATTTTTTGCTCCATAGCCTTTCTTTTTATGCAAAATCGGCGTATCGGTTACAGGGAAGTTTTGTATAACCTTGAAGGAGGTTAATGATATTTAAAAATACAGTAAATCGCTCTCAAGCCGTCTTTGAATCCGATTTTCTTCCCTTCTTCATTAGTACGGGGATAATAAGAAATCGGCACTTCTTTTACACGCACTTTCATATCGGCAATCTTAGCTGTAATTTCAGGCTCGAAACCAAACCGTTTTTCTTCAATATCTACCGACTGGATAATCTCACGCCGGAAAGCTTTATAACAGGTTTCCATATCCGTAAGGTGCAAATGAGTAAATAAATTGGACAAAAACGTTAAAAACTTATTGGCAAGGCGGTTGGAGAGATATCCTTTGGCCTTGCTGTTCAGGAAACGGGAACCATATACCACATCCGCCTCATCTGCAATAATAGGCGCAATCACCTTAGGATATTCCATAGGATCATATTCCATATCTGCATCCTGGATAATAACAATGTCCCCGGTGGCATGGGCAAAACCGGTCTTCAGGGCAGCGCCTTTTCCACCGTTTACTTTGTGATAGACAATCTGGGATACCCGTTCTTTTACCTGTTTGTCCAGAATATCCCTGGTGCCGTCGGTAGATTTGTCATCCACTACAATGATCTCTTTATTAGGAACCTCAGTCTGGTCTACTTTATCCAGAATTTTAATGATATTTTCCCGCTCATTATAGCAGGGAATCACAATTGTCAGTGTTACATTATCTTTATCCATGTTATTTTTCTCCCGTATCATGATAAAGAACATATTGTTCCGTCTGTGCCAGAACTTCATAGCCTCCCGCTTCCATCGCCCATCTTTCATCTGCTTCCAATGGAAGAATCAGGTAATTGCACCTGTACACTCTCGCCACCGTGGTTATATTACCCAGACAATTTAAAGGCTCCTGCATCTGGCTGTGCACCAGAACCAAGTCTGCGCTGTAAAACTGCTCTATTACATCGGCAGGCTGATTCATAAGGGTAACCTCATAGGGGAGACCGATATTCTGGCTGTATGCCCTGGCACTTTCCATAATAGAATCATCCGCTAAAAGGACTATGGGTTCGCCTTCCACATCCATTTCCATAAACAATTGCAGATATTCATCAGCAATGTAAGCCCTGTTTTCACTATTCGTTAAAATATCATCATTATTTACTGCCCTCTTTCCCATTAAAGCAATGAGTAATAATGCAAGAAAAAGTATTATTTTATTTTCTTTCTTCTCTTGCAACAACACTGCTTCTGTAGCGCAATAAGCACATATAGGAATCACAGGCAACAATAAGAAAACATACCAATACTCCTCTGCTGTAAAGCAAAAAATTAAAAGATTATTAGCAGTAACAGGATTTAACACTAAAATCAACGCAAGTAAACAATAGGAAAACAGCATTTTATTCTTTTTATTCTCTACAATAAATAAAAAAATAAACGCTATCAAAAACATTCCCATATATTGACCGGACGAATTTAATGCATCCCAACTACTCTTTACGATTTGGAAGACTGCAGCCATGGTAGATATCTCCTCCCCACAAACAGTAGCACAAATATTATAACATTTAAACCTACTAAGGCAAATGCTCTTTTGTCAAGCAAGCACGTACAAATCATACATATTACCAACACGAAAAAATAAGATGGCATTAACAGTTTCCTGTTATTCACATCTACCATTTTCTTCTCACTCAAATATAATTGCAATCCAATATCAAATACTAGTGGTAAACATAATACCATTAATATATTCTCCATACGATTTAGTCCATGCAATACAATGTACGTTTGTGCATAAAGACACTCCCCTGCAACAACCAAAATTCCCTGAAAGAAAAAGCACAAACTACACTTTAAAGAATTATACCCTAACAGCGACCTTGTCATTTCCCACATCAAAAATACGAAAACTACATAAAAGAATACCGGAATCACAATACAAACTGCATCCGCCTGTGAAACGCCTAAGAGCTTTTTCATATAGTAACCAAGCATGACCATGGCATCACTATTGGTAACTCCAAAAAAATCAAGACGGTTGATGTCAGCCATCATGGTAACGACATTGTCCGGCACATAGCGCAGATAAGATAAGGCACCTAAAATCCAAACAATCCCTGCCAAAATATGCAATACCAGCTCTGTATAACGACTGCCATCCCTTGCATTGTCAGAAGCTTCTATTCCGAATAATTGCTTAATGCCAGGCCATTTCTTCGCCTTGAAGCATTTTACAGCCACAACAAAAGCAAGAATCGCTGCCTCCCCTAAAACCACAAACACTATTGCTTTAACCGGTCTCATATCCGGAGCTGCCATTTCTTCCCACATACCCTTTATATAAAGCGCAAATATTGTCAGATGCAGCACTACTCCAGAAGCATAACTACATCCAAGCCCTATTTTCCGGTCTACTATTTTCAACAATAATGCCGCCGGAGCCGGCAGGGCACACAAAATTGCCAATGCGGCAATCATTTTTATCATAAACATCCTACTCCACTCTCATTCTCTCTTCGCATTCCCGATATAACCTCTGTCTGGAACAACAGTCCTTGTAAAGCAACGCCACCCTATACTCTCCCGGCTGCAAATCTTCTTTTTTGACCCTGCAGCTGAAACCGGAGATTCCCACATTAATCTGTTCCGGCAGAATATCCACCACATCCTGCCTATAACGGTCATACAGGGATAACTCATATATCTTTTCGTTTTTATCAATCAACAGTAATTTTCTCTTATACCGGCTATTATCCATATTCAGCACATAAGCCCAGCCCTCCAGCCAGTATACATCCCGTTCCTCATCCAGGTCCAGCTTTCTCTCCAGCCTTACATGCTCCAAAGTAATGGTCAGACACTCGTTATGCCACTCCGGCAATATATCCTGCTTAAAATCCTTTAACTCATTATATTGTTTTCTCTGTTCATAAGGATAAAGCCAGCTGCAGAAATATTTATGTTTAAAACCTGCAAGATTGGGATTATAATAAGGGTCTTTTCCTTTTAGCTGAGGATAACGCTTATATACACAGTCCTTTTCCCTAAGCAGCCTCTCCCACTTTTCATCAGACAACGTATCATCGCCTCTGCTCAAGGATTCGTGATGATAAAGCACCACGTCATTCCTGAGCACATTACGGTATCCCAAATCATACAGGGAAAAGCAGAAGTCCACATCATTATAAGATACGGCAATGCCTTCACAAAAGTTTCCCGCTTCCCGGTACTTTTCCCTGCTGACAAGAAGGCATGCTGCCGTAACGCCTATCATGTCATAAGGGAGAACATTTCTGCCAAATATATAGATTTAAGTAAAAAATACTAATTGCACGGTTTAAGTAAACATAGT
>CAZZHJ010000139.1:0-6074 GCA_964653815.1 uncultured Lachnospiraceae bacterium | reverse complement strand
CAATCATCCCGGTACAAAGAATCGCCATTTCCATGCCTGTAAAATGGAAACCGAATTTCACAATTTTCAGCAGGCTGGCCCCAAACATAACCGGAATTGCCAGATAGAAGGTAAACTCTGCAGCAACAGTCCTGGATACACCGATTAGCAAAGCTCCTACGATGGTAGCGCCGGACCGGGAAGTTCCCGGGAATACTGCCGCTATAAGCTGGAATACGCCAATGATAATGGCAGTGGTATATGTAATGTCCGCAAGCTTTCTGATTTTGGGTCTTTTTCCTTTATTATGGTTTTCTACAATGATAAAGAGTACTCCGAACAGGATCATCATAATGGAAACAATCTGATAATTGTAAAAATACTTTTCCAGAACATCATCAAACGCCAGGCCTACGATTGCTGCCGGAATACATGCCGCCACTATTTTAAACCAAAGCACAAATACATCTTTCCTGATAATGCCTCCGTTCTCTTTTGCCTTTTCCCCAAAATAGAAAGGGAAAATCCGGTTCCAGAAAAGGACTACCACAGCCAGAATCGCCCCAAGCTGAATGACAACCTCAAACATGGACCAGAATTCTTCGCTGACATCCAAGGTCACAAATTCATTTAATAATATCAGGTGACCTGTACTGCTGATGGGCAGCCATTCTGTGATTCCTTCCACAATGCCGAACAATATCGCTTTTAAAATTTCTATCATATTTTGCTCCTAACTTAATTTTAAATATTCTTTTAAATCATTGAGGGATCTCTTCGCATCCTCATAACCGGTTTCATAAAGCGCTTTTAGCTTGCTTTCGTTCTTTTCCAATCGTCCCACATTGGGATTTGTCTGGGGACGGATTACAAAAATATGGCCCTTTTTCTCATGTTCCTCAATAAAATCCAGCGTCTTATTATAAACAATATGTCGTCTTGCCATGTCTCTCACGAGAGCCGGATATTTGTGATAGCGAATCCGGATAGCCTGCATATTGGAAGTAGGTTTCCTGCGGTATCCTACCTCCTTTGTCATAATGATCACGTTCTTCTTATTCCCATCCCTCAGAGAGCGGATAATGGGTATGGAATCCGCAATGCCTCCATCCAGATAAGGAATGCCGTCAATATAGACATTGTTGGAAACAAGGGGCAGGGACGCCGATGCCCTGATGGCTATGATATCCCTGTGCATCTCCCGCAAAGGCTTATATTCCGCTTTTCCCGTCAAAATATTGGTCACTACCGCATAGGCTCTGCCTGAATATGCTGTAAAAGCCTCATAATCATAAGGGTCCAGCTTATTGGGAATGGTGTCGTAGCACATTTTTGCGCTGAACAAATCCCCCGTTGTAATCAGAGTCCGGAGACTGCAGTACTCTTTATCCTTCAGGTAATTTACAAAGACACGGTAAGCCCGGCCTTTTTGTCCTGACAGATAGCTGCATAAATGACAGGCTCCTGCGCTAACACCATAACAGTCGGAAAAGAACAGCTTTTCATCTATAAAGCAGTCAAGTACGCCTGCCGTATAAATGCCTCTCATGCCGCCGCCCTCCAGAATCAGTCCACCATTTACCATCTGCTCCTTCTCTATGGGTCTTCCCGCACATTTTAAGATTCTGGGCTCCTCCTCATTCTTTTTTAATTCCATCTCTATTCCACCTCTTTTAATTACATTCCGTAATCCCCGGCAATTTTTCTGATGGCTTCCAGGGAACGTTCCACTTTTTCCGTCTGGATGCAGTAAGCCATTCTGAAATATCCTTCACATCCAAAGCTGTCACCCGGAACCAGGCACAAGTCATATTTTAATGCATCCTTGCAGAATTTCTTTGCATCCTCTATGGGAGCCTTAGGGAATATATAAAAGGTTCCTCCCGGCTTCACACAGGTAAATCCCAATGCCGTCATTTCTTTATAAAGGATATTCATATTCGTCTCGTAAACAGAAAGCTCGGAAGTTTCTTCCAGCATTTCCGCCACCGCCAGCTGAATCAGGGATGAAGGACAGTTATGTCCGGTTCCCCTAGATATCTGGGTGCACATATCCACGATCAATGCCGCATCCTCACAGTTGGGATTTACCGCCACATACCCGATACGCTCTCCGGGAATGGACAAGGATTTACTGAAGGAATAGCATATCAGCGTATTATCATAGAACCGGGAAACACAAGGCGCATCCACCCCTTCAAAAACAATCTCCCTATAAGGCTCATCGGAAATAATATAAATAGGATGTCCGAACCGGGCTTCCTTTTCCTTCAAAATTTTTCCCAGCTTTTCTATGGTCTCTGTGGAATACACAATGCCTGACGGATTGTTGGGCGTATTGATCAACACTGCCGCCGTCTTTTCGTTGCACAGTTCTTCAAAAGCCTCAAAATTTATCTGGAAGTTTTCCCTGTCAGCAGGAACCACCTTCAGAACAGCTCCCGTTTCTTTAATATAAGGAACATATTCAGGGAAGTAAGGCGCAAATATAACGATTTCCTCTCCCGGAGCCACAACAGCCCTTACAGCATGGGCAATGGCGCCGGCAGCCCCGCTTGTCATGAAAATATCCTCCGCCCCATAAGGAAGGCCGAAACGTCTGCTCAAAGAAGCCGCTATCTTTTCCCGTACCTCCATAAGACCATGGTTGGGACTGTATCCGTGAAGGGCAAGAGGCTCCCGCTCACGAAGCAGTTCCTCAATAACCCTGTTAAACTTTTCCGGAACCGGCACTGACGGATTCCCCAGACTATAGTCAAATACATTCTCGTATCCGATTTCTTTTCCTCTTTGTACGGCATAGCCGGAAATCTCCCTGATAACCGATTTCATCCCCAGCATATCTTTATATTTTTGTACGATCATAGTGTTTCCTCCTGTATTTATCTTTTCCGCTCCTCAAATTGAGTCTGAAAAATTTTCTTTTATTTTTCATTCTGCCCTAAATATTTTTGCAAATCGGCAATCAACATCTGTGTCCGCACCTGCACCCCTTCATTATTTAAATGCAGATAAGTATTATAAAATAATTCCTTCTCCATCATATAATCTTCGTAACGGGAAATCAACGGGCAATCCAGCAATTCCTCTATATCGTCAGAAAAAGCCACATACTCTTCCCTTGGGGGCGTGTATTCACAGACTGGCGTGGGGTACGCTGTCATCAAAAGAGTCGCTCCCTGTTCCTCCAGCTGTGCATTTAATGCATTAATGCGGTTGATGGTAGCATCTCCTATTTGGGGAATGTGCACTTCGCTGAAATCCGTCTCAGGCGCCAGCACCGGTCTGTCATAAACATTATCACCGTACTCATTAAACTGAAGCCTGCTGTATTCGTCGCCGCTGTCCAGATTCCCGATGCCCTGGCTCCAAAGGTTCAGGCAGTCCTTCAGATAGGTGGGATATGCCTTTATCATTTCCGGCCAGTCCTTTAATCTGATGTATTTCCACAAATCCGGATGATTTTCTATGGTGATCCATGCCAGTTCCTGATTCTTGATAACATCGCCGTCATCAAAATTACTATAGCTTAAAATCACAATATCCCCCGGACAGACATTCTGCAATGCCGCCTGCTCATTAAAGGGATTTCCCACTCCGCCGTGCATTCCCATGTTGACCACAGGCATTCCAAAGGCCTCCTCTATGGCCTTAGAGTCTATCCCGAATGCCAGATTGGAATTGCCTACCAGCACAATTTTAGGTCCTTCAATGGAACACAACCTTTCATTTTTATCTATGAGCGACGCCTGATAATTATTCAAATACTGGGGCATAACAATCCAAAAACAAAAAATGGATATCAGCCCTGCCATAATCAGGCACTTGGCAAAGAAAATCAGTTTTTTCTTCATTCTCTTCTCCTCATCCGCCAAATCTCAAAACCGAAACAAACATTTCATAATTGAAACAGGATATTAAAACTGGAAATAAATAAACTCCGTCTGGGTGTATTCCAGCCCGTAGGCCCCATACATCATGATCATAAAGAGCAGACCCAGGTAAACAAACCACCTAAACCACAGCCCCTGCCCCAGAACCAGGGCACAGATATCCTTCCCCTTGTTTTTTAACATATCTACAATGATAAGAAGGATAAATGCAATGATCAACGCCGTCAACTGCTGCATGCTGAATCCCATCCTGTTGACTGCAAGACCGAAAATCTGCGGAAACTGCAGGCTTAAAATAATCTGCCGTATGATGCCAAAGGCTTCTCCCACGCTTCCTGCCCGGAAAAACAGCCATGTAAAGTCTATCAGGGCAAAGGTTATAAGTCCGCAGCCCAGCTTATAGCTAAACCGGTTTTCATCCACGCCGAAGCTTTTCTTCAGCCTGCTTCTGAACCCGTCTGTCACTTCACCCACAATGAGATAAAGTCCGTTGAGGCTTCCCCAGACGATGTAGGTCCATGCCGCCCCATGCCACATACCGCTTACAAAAAATATAATAAAGGTATTGATATATTTTCTCAGTTTACCCTTCCGGTTACCGCCCAGGGGGATATAGAGATAATCCCTGAACCATCCCGTCAGGGAAATATGCCATCTTCTCCAGAAATCCTTTACACTGACCGCCTGATAGGGGGCATGGAAGTTTTCCATCAGGGTAAATCCCAATACTTTTGCGCTTCCGATGGCAAGATAGGAATAGCCTCCAAAATCGCAATAAATCTGAAAAGCGAAGAGTATGGTCGCCAATATGATCTCAACGCCCGTATACGCCATATAATTCCCATAAACGGCATTGATATAAACCGCCACATTGTCGGCAATGACGATTTTCATAAACAGGCCCCAGAGCATAGTCAAAAGCCCGCTTCTCACTCTGTCCACATCAAACCGGTGCGCCGTCTCAAACTGCCCTAAGAGATTGCTGCTGCGCTCGATAGGTCCCGCTACCAGCTGAGGGAAAAATGCCACAAACAGCATGTAGCGCGGCAGGTTTCTGGTTGCCTGAGTCTTACCCCTGTATACATCCATGGTATAGCCCAGAGCCTGAAAAATATAAAAGGAAATACCTACAGGCAAAAGCACGTCCAAAAGGGGAAGCTGCTCTTTCCTGCCTGCAAGCCCCAGAATACGGTTGCAGTTTTCCACCATAAAATTCGCATATTTATAGAAAAACAGCAGTCCCAAATTGACTGCGAAGCTTATGCCCAGAATCCATTTTGCAAGCTTTTGCCTGCCTCCTGCCCTGGCTGCAGCAATTCCCAGGCCCGCCAGATATGTAATAAAAGTGGAAGCAAATAAAAGCAGCGCATAGGCTGCATTCCAATTCATATAAAAAAAGTAGCTGGCTACAAGAAGCCATAAATTGCGTAGTTTCAGCCATTTTGCAGGTATGGCAAAATACAAAAGCACAACTATGGGAAAAAAAGCCAGATAATTCAGGGAATTGAATAACATTTGATTTTTCTCCAGGTTTTTCGTAAATATATCTAAAAAATCAAAAAAATTGTGGGCACTATCACTCTTGATTGTTGTTCTTTCACTTTGCGGCCCCGCCTTAGCGGGGCCTATCTTGTATAATCCTTAAAGGGTGCCGAGTATTTCCTCGATTTCTTCCAGACTGTGAAATCCTATTACCTTTTTCGCCATTTCACCATTTTTAAAAAATACCAACGCAGGAATATTACTTACCTGATAGGCAGCTGTCAGTGCCGATTCTTTCTCCACGTCCACTTTTCCTACCTTGATATCCTCTCTTTTCTCCGCCAGTTCATCTATAACCGGCCCCTGCATCTGACAAGGACCGCACCATTCTGCACTAAAATCCACCAGAGCAATAGGAGCATCCTTGACCATTGCTTTAAAATCATTTTCATTTAATTCTACTGTTTTCATTTTCATCTTCCTTTCCGAATATTTTCATAATCTTAGTATGTCTCATTTACTCAGAATCTTTCAGTATTTTAAATGGGATGTAAGGGCTTATCCTTACAATCCGTATTTTAGCATAGTTGGAAGAAGTTGGCTATATAATGGGGAAAAGATTTTACCGCATTGGTTAAATTTTTGTGAAAAAATTGGTGGGGGGATGGAGAAAAAATAAAGGGCGGAGGGAAGGGGGGATTGGGACAGGGCGGGCAGGAG
>CAZZHJ010000138.1:0-6074 GCA_964653815.1 uncultured Lachnospiraceae bacterium | reverse complement strand
ACTTTCAATCCGACCATTTATATACCACATATCAGTCAGTGATAAACATTCTTTGTGCATACATTCTAGCAAAGCACAAAGAGAAAAGTCAAAAGAACTTTTCCCTTTCCCTTAAATTTTATGCCACACCACACAAATTATTCCCATTTCATCACTCGAACTCAATCGTCGCCGGCGGCTTACTAGTGCAATCATACATCACTCTATTAACCCCCTTGACCTCATTCACAATCCGATTCGCCACCTTACTCAGCACTTCCCAAGGAATATGCGCGCAGTCCGCCGTCATAAAGTCGCTAGTGCACACTGCCCGAAGCGCAACGGCATAGTCATAGGTCCTTCCATCCCCCATAACGCCCACGCTTCTCATATTTGTCAATGCCGCAAAATACTGTCCCAATCCTTCATCCACACCGGCATTGGCAATCTCCTCGCGGTAAATATAATCCGCATCCTGCACAATCTGAACTTTTTCTGCCGTAACTTCGCCGATGATGCGGATGCCAAGACCCGGTCCTGGGAAAGGCTGGCGGTTTACCAGATAATCGGGAATGCCCAGTTCTCTTCCGGCTTTCCTTACTTCATCTTTAAATAACAGCCTCAAGGGCTCGATAATCTCTTTAAAATCAACACAGTCCGGCAGCCCGCCTACGTTGTGGTGGGATTTGATCACTGCACTCTTGCCCAGACCGCTTTCAATGACGTCGGGATAAATGGTTCCCTGTACGAGGAAATCCACCGCACCGATTTTCTTTGCTTCATCTTCAAAAACACGGATAAATTCTTCGCCTATAATCTTTCTCTTTGTTTCCGGTTCGGTAACTCCCGCTAACTTGCTGTAAAATCTCTCCTGAGCGTTGACGCGGACAAAGTTCAGGTTGTAAGGACCGTCGGGTCCAAAAACAGCTTCCACTTCATCCCCTTCGTTTTTACGCAAAAGACCATGGTCCACAAATACACATGTCAACTGTTTTCCAACAGCTTTGGCAAGCAGGACTGCTGCCACGGAGGAATCCACACCGCCGGATAAGGCACAGAGCACCTTGCCGTCCCCAACTTTTTCACGGATTTCTTCAATGGCTTTCTCCACAAAGGAATCCATTTTCCAGTCACCGGAGCAGCCGCAGATATTGATGACAAAGTTGCGAAGCATCTTCATGCCTTCCACTGTATGCATAACCTCCGGGTGGAACTGTACCGCATAAAGACCCTTTTCTTTATTTTCCATTGCAGCAACGGGGCACACCGCGGTGCTTGCCGTTACGGTAAAATCTGCCGGAGCTTCAGCAATATAATCGGTATGGCTCATCCAGCAGATTGTTTTCTGATTTACATTTTGAAACATTGCCTTGGAAGGATCAACGGTTACCTCTGTCTTACCGTATTCGCTGACAGGCGCAGTCGCAACTTTTCCCCCAAGCAGGTACGCCATAAGCTGGGAACCGTAGCAGATGCCCAGAACGGGAATGCCCATTTCAAAGACTTCCTTAGAGCAGACAGGAGAATCCTCGGCGTAAACGCTGTTGGGCCCTCCGGTAAAAATAATTCCCTTAGGGTTCATTTCCCTGATTTTATCTAGGCTCAAATTGTAAGGATGCACCTCACAATAAACATTACACTCTCTCACACGTCTGGCAATCAACTGATTATACTGACCGCCAAAATCCAATACGATAACTTTTTCCTGACTCATATTCTCCTCCTCCAAGCTGCTTATGGACTCTTTTTGACCTTGACATCATTATAAATACTGGCTATGTGCTTGTCAAAAAGAATTTCTGCCATTTTCCCTTTTTATAACGGACAACATATAATGTCGCCCTGAGAGCCCAGTCCAGGGTCATTGCAATCCATACGCCCATAACTCCCATGCCCAGATAAGTGAACAGGTAGGCAAAAGCAATTCTGCAAATCCACATACTGATAATAGAGGTTATCATAGGGTACAACACATCCCCTGCCGCCCTCAGGGTATTGGGCAGAGAGAAAGACGGCGTCCATATGAAAACAGCCATAATGGCATGATAGCGAATGATTTCTGTTGCCAGTTCATAGGTTTCCGGCGTTAGATGATAAATCAGCAATACATAACGAACCAGGGCAAAAATAACCACCGAAACAATTCCCATGGACAGATAGGTCAGCTTTATAATTTTCTTTGTATAATACTTGACCTGTTCCCTGTCTCCCGCTCCCACACAGTAGGAAGCCACTGATAACAGCGCCATATTAATTGCCATGCCCGGGATAATATTAATATTGGTAATGGAAGCAGACACTGCATTTGCTGTAATAGCGGAAGTTCCCAAAGTGGAAATCAGGCTCATGAGCACAATTTTCCCAAGCTGGAACATACTGCTCTCCAGGCTGTTGGGAAGTCCGATATAAAGAATCTTTTTTACATATGTACCGTTCAGCCGCCAGGTCAGCTTTCCCTTCAGGGAAATGTCTTTTTTATTGTGGTAAATCAGCATAAATCCTACAACGCCCGCCACAAATCTGCTGAAGGTGGTGGAAATGGCAGCTCCTGCCGTTCCCATGGGAATCACATAAATAAGGATATAGTTGCCCACAATATTCAAAGTGTTCATTAAAATAGAAATCAGCATGGTTATCTTTGAGTTACCTTCTGCCCTAAAAAGCGCCGCTGCTCCGTTATAAACAGCCAGAGGCGGAATGGACACAGCAGTAATCAGCAGGTAACTTCTGGCGTTGCTATACACATCCGGCTCAATGCTTCCGAATACCGTGCCCAGCACCCATTTGTGAATGCACAGATACAGAATCATAACCCCTATGGATGAAAGGAAAGAAAACAGCACAAGCTGCCATGCGGCTTTTCCCGCATCCTCTTTATTTTTCTGCCCCAGAAAATGGCCTGCCACAACAGCGCCGCCGTTTGCCAGGGCAGCGAATACGTTGATCATCAGGATATTGACCGTGTCAACCAGAGACACGCCTGATACCGCAGCTTCCCCACAGACGGATATCATTACCGTATCGACCATGCCCACCAGCATAATTAAGAGCTGTTCCACCAGAAGAGGCATTATTAACTTTCCCAAATCCTTGTTACTGTAAAACATTTATCCAAACACTCCCTTAAAAGCCTGGTATGTCTTTTTCATTCCTTCCTGAAAGGATGTATAAACCATGCCCAGCTCTTTTTTGCTTTTCTCATTAGAATAAAGTTCCGTCTCTTCTTCATAAACCGCAAAAGGTAAGGGGATTCCCTGTGTAGTTGCTTCCTGAACCGTCATCTGTATCCGCTTACAAGTTGTCGGCCTCTTATCATTTTCGGTAATCATTTCAACTTCAGTAATTTTCTCAGCTTCGGCAATACTTTCATCCTCTTGCATTGCCTGCTCTAGCCCCTCGATAAATAACCTGTAATCCAGGATTTCATCCCCGCAAAGATTATAAGCCTCCCCGTAAGCCTCTTCATTCAAAAGGCACTTTTCTATTGCCTCTGCTCCGTCCTTTACATAGGTAAACTGGAATTTCCCCGTAGCATCGGTGATTTCCGGCAACAAACGGTTCTGCAGGGCAATCTGGATAAATACGGATTCCCTCGGCGCATAATTGTAAGGTCCGTACAAAACCGCAGGCCGTAAAATGGTATAAGCTATTCCTCTTTGCTGGCAAACCTCCTTTAATTCCTGCTCCAGGGCAACTTTCCCGCGGATATATTCTCCTGTCTCTCCTTCTATGGAGCGTGTTTCATAAGGGGTTTCCTCGTTTTTCAGCCCCTGAATTCCTCTTTCATATACATCCACAGTGCTGATAAAGATATACTGCTTCGTTTTCCCCGGCAGATGTTCCACAACAGAAGCCACATCCCCCTGCCCATAGCCGCAAAAATCCACCACCACATCAAACTCCGTCTCCAAAGCAGCTAACTGCTCCAATACCTTTTCATCATGGCGGTCTCCTTTAATCTGCTTTACACCCAAACTCTCCATAGAGTAAGTTCCTCTGTTCAATACCGTTATTTCATGCTTTTTCGCGGCAAGCATGATAAATACCCTTCCATAAAAATAACTGCCGCCCAATACCAATATTTTCATAACACTTTCCTCATGTCTTTACTTTTCCCTTCCCCTCATTCTATTACTTTCATTTTCCAAAAACAAGTATTCCCACCGTCATAAATTATCTTCAAAATCCCTGTTCAAACAAGTCCTGTTTTCCTGTCCCGAAGATTTTTCCATATTTCGGAGATTTTTTCATAAAATGTAAATATTTAATGCTTTTTTTCCGTCAAGGTGGTATATTATATTGGTGTATGGAGGTATATTAAAATGTTTAAGCCCAAAAATCCCATTAAACAGGGATTAAATATTATTATTGTAGGATGTGGTAAGGTAGGCGTTACCTTAATTGAACAGCTTTGCAAAGAGGGGCATGATATTACCATTATTGATAAAGATGCCTCAAAGATTCAGACCCTGACCAATTTGTATGACGTTATGGGTATTGTGGGAAACGGCGCAAGCTACAGCGTACAGATGGACGCAGGTATCGCAAGCGCGGATTTGATTATTGCGGTAACGGATTCCGATGAATTAAATCTTTTGTGCTGTACCGTTGCAAGGCGCGTAGGTGACTGCGCTGCCATAGCCAGGGTCCGCACTCCCGATTACAGCAAGGAAGTCGGTTATCTCAGGGAAAAGCTGGGACTTGCCATGATCATCAATCCGGAGTTGGAGGCTGCAAAGGAGGCCTCAAGGATTCTTTATCTACCTACGGCTTTAGAGGTCAACTCCTTTGCCCATGGACAGGCAGAAATGGTTAAATTCCGGATTCCCGAGGGGAATTTACTGGACGGCATGGTCATTTCCAAGTTAAGCAGCAGTGTTACCAACAAGGTACTGATCTGTGCCATTGAGCGTGACGGGGAAGTTCACATCCCTTCCGGTGATTTTGTTGTCAAAAGCGGGGATATTATTTCATTTGTTGCTTCCAGGAAAACTGCCAGGGGCTTTCTGTTTGAAATCGGTTTTAAGACCAATCAGGTTAAAAATACATTGATCATCGGAGGCGGTAAAGCCGCTTATTATCTTGCCAACCAGCTGATCAATGCAGGTATTTCCGTTAAGATTATTGAAAGCGACAAGGCAAGATGTGAAGAATTGAGCGTTTTACTGCCTAAGGCAATTATTATAAACGGCGACGGCACCGACGAAGAGCTGCTCAAAGAAGAGGGCATCGGTTATGTGGAGTCCTTTGTTCCCCTGACGGGTATCGACGAAGAAAACATTATGCTGACCCTTTACGCAAGACAGGTATCCAATGCTAAAATCATTACGAAGATTAACCGCATTAATTTCAAAGAGGTTATCAGCAAGCTGGATCTGGGCAGCCTGATTTATCCCCGGTATATTACTTCCGAGGCAATCATCGCTTATGTCCGTGCCAAAAAAGATTCCATGGACAGCAATATTGAAACCCTCTATCATATGTTTGATTACCGGGCGGAGGCCATTGAGTTCCGTGTGGATGAAGAATCCGAAGTGACTAACATTTCCCTTGCGGAATTGTCCTTAAAGAAAAATCTGCTGATTTCTTTCATCAACAGAAACGGTTCTATTATTATCCCCAGCGGTCAAGACTGTATCAAGGTAGGGGATACGGTTATGATTGTTACGACCCACACGGGCTTTAATGACATTCAGGATATTTTGGCATAGCGGAGGCAGACATGAACAGTTCGATTATTCGTTATATTTTAGGATATGTTTTAAAAATGGAAGCCATTTTAATGCTTTTGCCCTGTTTAGTAGCCGTAATCTATCAGGAAAAAGTAGGTTTTTATTATCTGGCTGTAGCGCTTATATGCGGTCTGTCCGGTCTGCTGATGGCATACAGAAAGCCTGCCAGCTTCGTTTTCTATTTAAAAGAAGGTTGTATATCCACCGCTTTAAGCTGGATTTTTTTAAGTTTTTTCGGCTGTCTGCCTTTCTGGTTCAGCAGGGAAATCCCTTCCTTTACTGATGCGTTATTTGAGACTATTTCCGGTTTTACCACCACCGGCGCAAGTATCTTAAGCGATGTGGAGGCATTAAGCCACTGTG